>CAIVZW010000495.1 GCA_903910495.1 uncultured beta proteobacterium | reverse complement strand
TCCTGCATACGCTTCTTCAAATCTCATCTTCCGGATCTCCTGTAGCAATTCCATCCGTCTCATCTCGCACCCCCTTCAGGGCACTATGACAACCGGACAGATGGCGTGCTACAGAACCGGACAACTTGAAAACTCGCAACAGGCCACGTTGAGGCTCCTTGGCTTATTGAGAATAACCTGTACACTTAGGCTTCGGAGCATTCCACGACGCAAGAGACTGAATTTTGTGGCAGAAGAAAACCTGACTGCTCGATCAAAACACATGCGCCCTGTCTGGTAATTCTGTCTCAATCGCGCTTACACGTTATAGGTACTGGAGGAGGTCGTCCCGCCCTTGCCGGTCCAGTTGGTGTGGAAGAACTGGCCGCGCGGCTGATCGAGGCGCTCGTAGGTGTGCGCGCCGAAGTAGTCGCGCTGCGCCTGCAGCAGGTTGGCCGGCAGCACGGCGCTACGGTACTGGTCGTAGAAGGCCAGCGCGGTGCTGAACGCCGGCACCGGGATGCCTTTCAGCGCCGCCGTGGCGACGATGTTGCGCCAGCCCGACTGGGCCTTGTCGATCTCGCCCTTGAAGTAGTCGTCGAGCAGCAGGTTGGAGAGAGCGGGGTTGGTGTCGAAAGCGTCCTTGATCTTGCCAAGGAAGCGCGAGCGGATAATGCATCCGCCCCTCCACATGAGGGCGATGCCGCCGTAGTTAAGATTCCAGCCGTAGTCCTTGGCCGCCGCGCGCATGAGCATATAACCTTGGGCGTAGCTGACGATCTTGGAGGCGTAGAGGGCACTCTTGATATCGGCGATAAAGGCGGCTCTCTTCGCCGGATCGGCGGCGATCTCGGGGAGCCCAGGGTTCGGCCCACCCAGCTTGGCCGAGGCCAGCACGCGTTCGTCCTTGAGCGCGGAAACGCAACGGGAGTACACGGCTTCGGCCATCAGGGTGATGGGGATGCCGAGATCCTGAGAGTTGATCACGGTCCATTTGCCGGTGCCTTTCTGCCCAGCGGTGTCGAGGATTTTGTCCACCAGCGGCTGGCCGTCATCGTCTTTCTTGCCGAGAATGTCGCGCGAGATCTCGATGAGGTAGCTGTCGAGGTCGCCTTTGTTCCACTCGGCAAAGACTTCGTGCATCTCGTCGGCGCTCATGCCGAGGCCGTTCTTCATGATGTTGTAGGCTTCGCAGATGAGCTGCATGTCGCCATATTCAATGCCGTTGTGCACCATCTTCACGTAATGCCCTGCGCCCATTTCACCGACCCAGTCACAGCACGGTACGTTACCTTCAACCTTGGCCGAGACAGCCTGGAAAATGTCCTTGACGTAGGGCCATGCAGCGGGAGAACCGCCGGGCATGATGCTTGGACCGCGTCGAGCGCCTTCTTCGCCGCCGGAAACACCGGTGCCGATGTACAGGAGCCCCTTGCTTTCAACGTATTTCTGGCGACGGTTGGTGTCGTCAAACAGGGAGTTGCCGCCGTCGATGATGATGTCACCAGCCTCAAGATGCGGAATGAGCTGTTCGATGAATTCATCGACGGGTTTGCCGGCCTTGACCAGCATCATGACGCGGCGTGGCTTCTTGAGCTTGGGAACCATCTCGGCGATGGAGTGCGCCCCCAGCACTTTGGTCCCTTTGGCTTCGTTGGCCAGAAACTGGTCCACCTTCTCCGTTGAGCGGTTGTAGGCCACCACCGTAAAACCGTGGTCGTCCATGTTCAGGATCAGGTTCTGACCCATCACGGCCAGTCCAATCAGGGCGATGTCTGCTTGGGGTTCCATTCTATTTCCTTTCAGTAAAGAGGCAACGCTTCGAATATTACTTATGCATTAGATATATTTAACAATCGATCGCACGTCGTTCCGGAACACCAGAAATAGAAAAAATACCTTCGCATTCCGATAACTGATGCCCTTGACCATGGCTCCGATAATGTCGAAATCGGATGAAGTTTCGCGGGCTTTAAACCAGCCACCAACCCGCAAGCACATTTTGCAGTGGCATGCATTCTGAGCACGGGAAGGATAGCAAGCGGATGCAAGTCATTCAGCATCACGACAAAGCGCAGAAAACAACCGGGGATTAGCCCGGCTGACCACATTCAGAGATGAAGACTTCTATGAGTTAGCTAATAGCGGCCAACACCATCATTCGCCATTCAGGTGGTCATTGCAATTCAAGTTATGCCGCCACTTCCGACCGGATTGTCCAAAAAGCTGACTAGCGGCATTAGGACCCCAGCTACCCACTGGATATTTTAGTGGCGGCCGCTCATCGTTTTCCCATGATCGCATCACCGGATCGATTACATTCCACGCTGCCGTCACTTCGTCATATCGCAGAAACAACGATCGATTCCCTTGAATAACATCCAGCAGCAAATTCTCGTAAGCATCTGCCTTGCGCTCTCCCGGGTTACCGACAGAAGCATCCATTGATATCTGACGTGTGCGTGTTTCCATGCCCGGAACTCTGGCAGAAACCTCTAGGCGTACGACATTGTCTGGCTGAATGCCAATTAGTAGCCAGTTCGCATCGGCTGCAGGGGAACTTTCGTTGAAAAACTGTATTGGCGGCTCCTTAAAACGCACAGCAACCATCGATCGATACTCTTTGAGCCGTTTTCCAGTGCGTAAGTAGAACGGCACATCCCGCCAGCGCCAATTGTCTACATAAAGCTTAAGCGCAGCATACGTTTCCGTATAACTTCCAGCCACAACGCCCTCTTCCTGCTGATAACCGGCATACTGGGCACGCACAGCATTGCTGGGAAATTCTGGGGCTTCCGACAAAGCGATGGGTCGGATCGATCTTAGTACCTTGACCTTTTCGTCGCGCAAGGACTCAGCCTCAAGCGACACCGGCGGCTCCATCGCCAGCAACGCCATGACTTGCAGCAAGTGGCTCTGGATCATGTCGCGCGTCGCACCGCCACTACGGTCATAGTAATTGGCCCGGCTGTCTACCCCCACTGTTTCGGCGTGTGTGATCTGCACATGGTCGATGTAATGGCGGTTCCACATCGGTTCGAGAATCAGGTTGGCAAAGCGCAGCACTAGCAGATTCTGGACAGATCCTTTACCAACATAATGGTCGATTCGGTAGATCTGCCGTTCTTCCAGATGGATATTAAGTTCGTTCTGTAACTCACAAGCCGATTGCAGATCATGTCCAAAGGGCTTCTCGATCACCATTCGTCGCCAACCGTTGTTTTCTTTGAGCAAACCGCTTTGCGCCAGCCCCACGGTAACCGGAACGTACAGTTCTGGACTGACTGAAAGGTAATAGATCACATTGCAAGCGCATTTTCCTTCCCCAACCCAGGCACCAAGCTTTTCATAGAAGCTTGTATCGTTCAGGCTCCCGGCCAAGTAATCGAGGCGACTGATGAAGTCGTCGAGTACCTTGTCATTGCCAGAAGCTACTTCGAGCAACAGCTTGCGTACAAACTCGCGCCAGGCGTCACGCTCATAAAGAGTACGTCCGCATCCGAGAATTTTCACATTCGGTCCCAGATATCCAAGGCAGTGGAGTTGGTACAAGGCTGGCAACAGCTTTCCAGTAGAGAGATTTCCGGTTGCGCCGAAAATTACGTAGGCATGAGAATCGATTGGGCATTCCATGGCGATTTATCCTTGGAGGTTAATTCAGGTCAATGTGGCTGAAAATGTTCTACTTTTTCTTATAAATGGCTTGATGCGCGTCGTGAAAATATAAAGTTGCTACTGCTCAAATGCTGATAAAAAATTGTGATTTATTTCTTACTCCTTGAGGAAGAGGATATTGTCTCTACAGAAGATCGTTCTATTCCGAACGCTTATGCCAATTTCTACTGCAACTTACCCTGCTAACTACATACACGTTACAAGGCAATTTTTGTTCATGCTGAGGCAATGCACTAGTCACAGATTGGTTGAAACAGCTTCTTGCTGAGACAATGTTTTTTTTCAATGACTGAAGTAGGTCATGATCGGATTCCAAAGCAGCAAGGTCGTCGCGCACTACGTTTTCATAGGCGTCAAGATCTTTGAATACATAATTGGCGAACACCTTTCGCGCAAAGCTTCCCACACGTGCTCGGCAGGGTTGAGTTCCTGGCTGCCGTGTGGCAAGCACAAGAAACGCATATTGTCTGGTACGACCAAATCATCGGCAACGTGCCCGCCCGCTTGATCGATGACCACGAGAACGAACTCGCAGCGATGCCGCCGGGCCACCTCGGCCAGAATGATCGACATCGCGGCGGTGTTCACTCACAGCAACACCAGACGGACCATGTCGCCATCGTGCGGGCTGACGGTGCTGAAGGCATAAGGGTTTGCGTTCCAAACGTGCGCCGAGAACCGGGCACCACCGGTTTGAGACCCAGCAGCGGCACGGTGTTCCCAGTTGGCCGAAACGCCCTTCGGCCTGGTACATCAAGAGAATCGGAAGGTACCGTTCCACCTGCCTGAAGTTTAGACCTGCAGTGGCGCAAGCAAACTGCCCTCACAGAACACATCCACTCCATCTGATGGTGAAATGGAACCGGCTGGAATGCTTTGTCCGAGGAGCCAGGCTGTCAGGGCTCTCTGCTTGCCTGAGCCGTTCACTAGGAAAACGACCTTACGTGCCTTGCTCAGTCGATTGGCGCTTAGCGAAACGCGCTCAGCAGGCGGTTTAGGGGCGTTAAAAACTGCCAGGGTGTCTGGCGAGTTCCCTTGGTTACCCCAATCATGATCTGGAAACAAACTAGCGGTGTGGCCGTCTTCGCCCAAACCGAGCAAAACAAGATCAAAATCACCCACGCCGCGCAAAGTATCAGCATATTTTTTTGCCGCCGCTACGGCACCATCTTCTGCCGGAATGACAAATACTCTCGCCGATGAAATAGGAACATGGTTCAGCCAGGTTTCTGAGGCCATGAATGAATTTCTGGAAAGATCTTCAGCCGGCAGACAACGTTCGTCGCCGAAATAAACATTCCAGGCTGACCAGTCTGTTTGAATATGTCTGCACTCTTGATAAATCGCAAGTGGCGTGTTGCCACCTGCTAGAACAAGGTGAAATTCACCGCGATCGCGGATGGATTGTTCGGCGCACGCCAGAATAGTGTCGAGTGCTGCATTTCGCAGAGCGTGTTCGCTGGTGAACGAACGCAAGCGGATTGATTGTGAATTCGCGGTGGGCATATAAAATTATTACTTGCACAGTAAGATTGGATATCTCAGCATCTCCTTGCCTCAGATCATATGGCTACGGCTGTAAGCCAACAGCGCCTGGGTCGAGGCATCGAAGGATTTCGCCAGATCAGGCTTATGCAATGCCGGCAGAATCCTACTGGCCATCGCTTTACCGAGTTCCACTCCCCACTGGTCAAATGAATTGATGCCCCAGATCACTCCCTGAACAAACACCTTGTGCTCGTAAAGCGCCACCAGTGAACCAAGCGTCCCCGGATCAAGGCTTTTCAACAGCAGCGTCGAAGAAGGCTGGTTACCGGCAAAAACGCGGTGCGGCAGCAAACCGACCATTTCTTCTGGGGATACGCATTCTTTCTCCATGCTCTCGCGCACTTCGCTCTCGGTCTTTCCAAAAGCCAGCGCGGCGCTCTGTGCAAAACAATTGGAGAGCAACGCCTCCTGGTGCCCAGGCAAGCGGTAATCGGAGCGCACCGAGGCGATGAAATCACAAGGCACGAGATGCCCGCCTTGATGCAGCAATTGGAAGAAGGCGTGCTGACCATTGTTTCCCAGTTCTCCCCAGACGATCGGGCAAGTAGCGTACCCCACCGGGCCGCCACCGATGCTCACCGACTTGCCGTTACTTTCCATCTCAAGCTGCTGCAGGAAGGACGGAAAATACTTGAGCGACTCGTTATAAGGCAGCACCGCGTTGGTCGTCGCACCTAATAAATTGGTATTCCATATCCCGATCAGCGCCATGATTACCGGCAGATTGCGTTCGAACGGCTCCGTGCAGAAATGCTCGTCCATACGTTCTGCGCCGCGCAGCATTTCGTCGAAAGCACGCGGCCCGATGGCAATCATCAGTGCCAATCCAACCGCTGACCAGAGGGAATAACGCCCACCGACCCAGTCCCAGATCGGGAATACGCGATCCCCGCTGACGCCGAATTCAACAGCCCGTTCCGGTTTGCTGGATACCGCTGCAAAATGGCTGGCCAGATTAACGTCGTCGCCAAGGTTGGCCTTGAGCCAGTCACGCGCCGTTTGGGCGTTGAGCATTGTTTCCTGCGTGGTGAAGGTCTTGCTGACGACAATGAACAGAGTCGTTCTTGGATCGAGCGTCTGCAGGAGTGGGGCCAACTGTGCGCCATCAAGGTTTGACACGTAATGCACGCCCAACGCGGGATGGCTTATTGCCCGTAACGCCTGGTTCATCATCTTCGGGCCGAGGTCCGAACCACCAATGCCGATATTCACGACATCGCGTATGGCCATTCCTTGGTACCCGTGGCATTTTCCAGCACGCAACAACTCGGAAAACTCCGACATCCTCCGGCGCGTCTCGGTCACCTCCGGAATTACATCAAACTGGCCCCCGGGGAATGGGGCGGAAAAACGCCGCAAGGCAACGTGCAGAACGGAACGGTCCTCGGTGTTATTAATCCTATCACCAGAAAACATGCGTCGGATGGCCTCAGTCACGCCAGCCGATTTGGCCAGCGCTACCAAAAGTTTCAGGGTTTCCGCCGTCAGCCGCTGCTTGGAAAAATCGTAATGCAGACCATCAAACGACAGCAAAAGCGAGATCGCTCTTTGCGGATCGTTGGCGAACAGTTCTCGCAAATGTATTCCGGCCAGAGCCTGACGATGCGTTTCGAGGTCTACCCAAAGTTTAGAGTGTGTGATTGTCATGCTCTTCTTCATTTTCTCTTCTGATTGACAGTTAAGCAAACCAGTATTAAGCGGACGTCGATCATGGCATTTTCTAGAGAAACGCGACATGAACACGACCTCCGATCCGTTGGCCAGAGGACCGAAGAAGAGCGCCACCCATCACACTTCTGTACTCCGTGCCGCCACACTCTTATCTACCTTCGCGCTTTCCCTAAATCTGAATTCGCCAGATACGCATAGCTGTGTTAGATCGCCTTGCACATGTCGTAGTTGGACAGTAAGGCCGCGTTGACGGAGCAGGGCGCTTTCGTCTCGCCTCGGACAGAGACAGCGAATGGAACATCAGAATCATCTCCGCGGTATGCGCAGCTTCGCACCGTTTTTGGCGCTGAACCGATTAGCCTTCCAGAACTTTGAGCCGCGCTGCAAGAATTTCTTCCAATTTTTCCAAAGCGGCAACAAAACCTGCAATTCCTTCAGCCAACTTGGCCGAAGCCATAGCATCGGCGACGTGTAAGCGGTTGAAACTGGCTTTGTCGATCGACATTTTTTCAATCTGTGAACCAATAGCCGCTTCAGGATGAAGCCTACGTTGCAAATCGCCGTGTGTAGCCTGCAACTCGGCGAGCAACGACGGGGAAATTGTTAGCAGATCGCAACCGGCCAATTCGATGATTTCGCCGATATTGCGAAAACTTGCACCCATGACCTCCGTCTTGTGACCAAATTTCTTGTAGTAGTTATAGATCTGCGTGACCGACAAGACGCCTGGATCTTCCTTGGCCGGATACGAATCACGGCCCGTTTCGTTCTTGTACCAGTCGAGAATACGGCCTACAAATGGAGAGATAAGTGTAGCGCCAGCCTGCGCACATGCAATGGCTTGATGTATTCCAAACAGCAAGGTCATGTTGCAATGAATGCCCTCTTTTTCGAGAACTGCTGCTGCCTGGATGCCTTCCCAAGTTGATGCGCACTTGATCAGAATACGGTCGCGCGATATGCCCAGATCTGCATACTGCGCAATAATCTCTCGACCCTTGGTAATAGTGGCTTCGGTATCGAATGACAAGCGCGCATCTACCTCAGTCGAAACACGCCCAGGTACAATTTCCAAGATTTTGAGACCAAAGGATATGGCTAGCCGGTCAGCGGCCAAAGTGACCACTTGTGCTGCCGCGGCGGAGATACCACAAGTTTTGCGAGACTGTCTTAAGGTCTCATCAACAATGCCTTGATACTGGGGCATCTGAGCCGCTGCAGTAATCAGCGTCGGATTAGTAGTTGCGTCGCGCGGCCTGAATTTTTCAATAGCCTGAATATCGCCGGTATCGGCCACAACTACGGTTATATCGCTCAACTGTTGAAGAAAATTTTTTGACATGGCTATCTCCGATATTTTTTCGTCAAAATCTAAAGTTACATAACTGTCACAAAATTAATTTCTCTGTCCGCAAAGCTAATTCTGGAATGATTTGCCAAGTACCTTTTCCACGGCCTCAGCGACCCTGGCGGCTGTAATCCCGAGGAACTCGAACACCTGATTGGCCGGACCGCACTCGCCAAAGCGATCAATCCCCACCACCGCCCCGTCCAGTCCGACATACTGGCGCCAGTAGCTGGTAACGCCGGCTTCGACGGCCACACGCGGGATACCGCGTGGGAGAACACCTTCGCGGCAGGCCGCATCCTGTTGATCAAACATGAAGTTTGACGGCATCGAAACGACACGCACGGCGATGCCCTTTTCTGCGAGTGATTGCTGCGCGGTAATCGCCAGACCGACTTCGGAGCCAGTGGCAATGATCACCGCCTTGGGCTTGCCAACACAATCCTTGAGCACGTAACCGCCTTTGCGGATGTCCTTGATTTGCGCAACATCGCGCACCTGATGCGGCAGGTTCTGCCGGGTCAGGATCAGCGCAGTCGGTGTCGTCCGGTGTTCGATGGCGATCTGCCAGGCAACAAAGGCTTCGACGCTGTCGCACGGACGCCAGACGTCGAGGTTGGGCATCATTCGCAGCGTTGCCGTCTGCTCGATCGGTTGATGCGTCGGGCCGTCTTCGCCGACCCCGAGGGAGTCGTGGGTAAACACGTAAATCGGGTTGATCTTCATCAGCGCCGCCATCCGGATGGCGTTGCGCGCGTATTCGGAGAACATCAGGAAGGTGCCGCCATAAGGACGGAAGCCGCCGTGCAGCACGAGACTGTTCATGATCGCGGCCATGCCGAATTCACGCACGCCGTAGTGGATGTAGTTGCCGCCCTCGGCCATGGCGTCGGGACGCACGCTCTTGCAGCCTTTCCATTGGGTCAGGTTGGACGGAGCCAAGTCGGCGGAGCCACCTACGAATTCCGGCATGACCGGCGCCAGTGCCTGAATGGCGTTCTGTGAAGATTTGCGCGTGGCGATTACTTCGGCCTTGTCGACAACGGCGTGGAGCGCTTCGGCGGCTTTGGCTGCAAACTCGGGGTGCAGGTCACCCTGGGTACGGCGCACGAATTCGGCGGCCAGCGCCGGGTGTGCGGCACGATAGGCGGCAAACAGGACGTTCCATTCGGTCTGTTGCTTGGTACCTGCTGCGACACCGTTCCAGGCGGCACGGACGTCATCGGCGATTTCGAAGGCCCCGGTGGAAATACCGAGGGCGGCTCGGGTGGCGGCGACTTCGTCCTTGCCCAGCGGGGCGCCGTGCACGTCGTGGCCACCGGCTTTGTTCGGTGAGCCTTTGCCGATGACGGTCTTGCAGCAGATGAGCGTGGGTTTGGCGTTCTGTGCCTTGGCGGCACGGATGGCGGCATCGACGGCGTCAACATCGTGACCGTCAATACCACGGATGACGTTCCAGCCGTAGGCTTCAAAGCGTTTGGGGGTGTCGTCGGCAAACCAGCCGCTGACATGGCCGTCGATGGAGATGCCGTTATCGTCGTAGAAGGCGATCAGCTTGGACAGTTTCCAGGTGCCGGCAAGCGAGCAGACTTCGTGCGAGATGCCTTCCATCAGGCAACCGTCGCCCATGAACGCGTAACTGTAGTGGTCGACGATGGGGAATCCGTCGCGATTGAATTCGGCGGCCAGGAGCTGCTCGGCCAGGGCGAAGCCGACGGCGTTGCCGAGGCCCTGTCCGAGCGGGCCGGTGGTTGTTTCGACGCCGGCGGTGTGGCCGTATTCAGGGTGGCCGGGGGTCTTGCTGTGCAGTTGGCGGAATTTCTTCAGTTCGTCGAGCGGCAGGGCGTAGCCGGTCAGGTGCAGCAGGGCGTAAAGCAGCATCGAGCCGTGGCCGTTGGAGAGGACGAAACGGTCGCGGTTGGGCCACTTCGGGTCGGCCGGGTTGTGGCAAAGGTGCCGCGTCCATAAGGCCACGGCCATTTCAGCCATGCCCATCGGTGCCCCCGGGTGTCCGGAATTGGCCGCCTGTACGCCGTCCATCGCCAATACTCGAAGCGCATTGGCCAGCGAAGCCTGTGAAACCATTTGTTTACTCCTGGTTCATTAAATGAAATTTGCTAAAAATCAGTACAAAGGTTACGACGATGAAACAGTTGACGTTTTCGATTACAAAGCACTCCGCGAAAAAACAGTCAAGTGACGAGCAAGGCGGCGTTTCTGGCGCGCATGGAGTAGTTGATGCCGTGGTCAGAGTTCTGCGAGCGGATTAATCATTTTTATCGGACGGCCGCAGATTGGACTGGAATACATACTGCGCATGAACTGCGTGGCCAACTGGTTCAATCTCCTTCCCGAACACCCAGTCCGTAGCAATACCCGCTCGAACCAGAAAGGCCATTACTTATGCCACGAACCAATCTTGGTCGCTGGCCGTCTTGCTATTCATTGACGGACCAACGATCCAGGTGCAATCGGGCCTTCCCTAGATTTTCATAGTCAGATAGCGCGACTGTACGTCATTCACCCAATTGCCAACATTCCATGATCCATATGCCCCGAGCGCACCCAACGGATCGTTCCCTGAATAAACAGGCACATGCACCACCGACAACCCCCTGTAAGCGTGGGCTTCCATAAGAGCCGACTTAAGGCTTTCAATGCAGGTGCCGCCCCAAATCGCGTGCACGCCACTCACGGAATTGCAAAGAGCAACATAGTCAACGGCAATCGAGTCATTTGTTTTGAACTCTTTGTTGTACTGGGCAACCTGCAATCCTGTAATCGCTGCCATTCTGCGATTATCAAAGATCAAGATGGTTGCATGGGTGTGATGCTCAACTGCATCAATCAACACTTGCGGGTTCATCATGAATGATCCATCCCCACAGAAAGCAATGGTATATTGCGGATTCTCTGCCAGACCTCCAGCAACCAGACCGCTTGCAGCAAATCCCATGAAGGATGCCCCAGTATCGGTATAAGTCTCGCCTGGCTGGGAATCCTCAACTGTCTGAAAACCATTTGCTTGAACATCACCGGCATCAAAAAACTTAACTGCTCCTACTGACTTGGCAAACTCACATACCACATTGATAGCCGATGGCTCAGTTAGAACGGGTTTGTTCCAGACCACATCGTGTATCGGCGGAGCAAGGTGACGTTCCTCACAAAACCGACTCCACTCATTTTTTTTCTCTTTGCAACTCTCAAGCCATCCAGTTTTTTGGCTAAGGCTGACCGATCCTGTCCGTTCGATCATCTCAAGAAGTTGATCAATAACAACACCAATATCTCCAACGAGCATTAGCGTATTATTGTAGTGAGCTACGTCCACGAGATCGGCGTTAATGTTAATGACGGCTTCAGCACGCGGATAACCCACACCTGAACAGTCGGCCTGACACACCGCACGAGTGCCGATAGCGATCAATAACTCACCATTCTCCATGGCATAGTTGCCGCTGATTGTGCCTTTGCTGCCGCCGACATGCATGTTCTGGGAATGTTCATGTGGAAGAACGCCTGTGGAACCAGGCGAAAGAACAACAGTTGAACCGGTTGCTTCCGCTAGGCGGCGAACTTGAGCAGCAAACTTACGGGTTCCGGCACCTGCCTTGATCACGACGCGCCGATATTGACGGATAAGGTCAGCGGCGCTGTTCAGGGCGGCTTGATCGGCCACAGCCAGGGCAGGTACCTTGAGCCGCTCGGGAAGAGAGCGCAGGTTCAACCCATTGACTATCATTGGCTGCGTATTGATTGGCAACAGCATATAGAATGGGCCCGCCTTGTAGGGGTGATGTACGCGACCAGTCCCGCGACGCAATGCGTCACGTATGGCATGCGGAGTGTGCAGTACATACGACTCGCCCATCAGTGCCATCATCTGGCCGTACAGTCCTTGCGACGGCTTGGGGATCTGCTGCATATTGTAGCCTTCGCCGTAAGTCGTTTCATCCCCGTATATGTGATAGACCCCGATGCCATTTGACGCGGCAGCCAGCGAACCAGCCATAGCCTGTAAGGCCCCGGGACCGATCGAGGTCACTACAGCCGGTGTTTCGCCATACTGCCAGGCAAGAGCTGTCGCGGCGTGGGCCATAGCTACTTCATTGCGAAAATTGAAAGTGCGGGTAACTCCTGCCTCTTCGTAAATGCGCAATACCTCGCCAATATCGGTAGATCCGTGGCCGAAGATGGCTAGGTATTTAGTCACTCCTTGGTTCAACAAACCGAGCACGACGGCCTCGGAAAGTCGGACGCTTACGCACTCCGGAAGCGCACCGCTATCCAGAGCGCGCTGCAAGCCTCCCGCTGCGGCAATTGCGCTTGCGCGTTCGGCAATCGCTTGCGGGGAAGCAAGCAACTCAAGTTGGTGCTCCTTTTCGGCAACGATGTTCATATGAATCTTCTCCCGTTTAGTGATTGGTGTTCTAGGCTGCCTGGGTTCGCTTGAGGCTAAGCGCTTCGGCTGCCTGGGTACGCTTGAGGCTGAGCGCTTCGAGCATTCTTTCAGGCGTAGCTGGCAAGCGGGTAATGCGCACACCAACTGCATCGTAAATGGCGTTGATGATGGCCGGGGCCGTCGGCGTGATCGCTGGTTCTCCGATTCCCTTGACGCCCAACGGTGTTTTCGGATCGGGTTCGTCAATCAGGATCGATGTGATCTGAGGAATGTCCAGCGCCGTGGGCAGGATGTATTTGGCAAAACCCGGCGTGGTGGTCTGGCCATCGACCTGGATGTAGTCTTCCATCAGCGCATGCCCCACGGCCATCACAACCGACCCCTCGATCTGTCCCTCCACCTGCTGGGGATTGATCACGCGACCCACGTCGTGCGCAGCCCATACGCCCAGAACTTGTACTTCGCCGGTGTCATCGTCCACTTCCACTTCGGCGATTTGCGCGCCAAAGACATAGCTCTGCCAAGGGGTAGCCTCACCGTTGTCGGGATTCAGCGCTGTGTGGTGCGAAGTAAACAGACCGCTACCGACAATGACGATACCGCGCTCCTTCTTCAGCACATGCACCGCATGCGACATGCTCATGCGCTTGCTCGTCGATCCTTCCACCCAGACTTCTCCAGCGAAGGCGTGGATACTCTCGGCAGCCACGCCCCAATAGGCGCCCAGCGCCTCGCGAAACTTGCCAAAAGCTTCACGGCAACCGACGGCCACCGCGTTACCGATCATGTAGGTCATGCGGGTGGCGCCGGCATGGGCGGCTTCCGGCACGCGCGCCGTATCATTGTCCGCCAGAACAATGTCTTCTGGTCTTACGCCCATCTCCTGCGCCGCAATCTGACACAAGCCAGTGAGAATACCCTCACCGATTTCGGTAACACCGGTGGCGATCTTCACCGTACCCCCATCGTCCAGTTCGACCCAGACCGCTGCCCGATCCATCGCCGCTGTACGAGCGATGCCATACCAGCCACAAGCGACGCCACGACCACGATATTTCATGTTGTCCACCTCATTTTTTTAGTACTCCAAGTCTGTCGGACTAAGCCTGTTCGTCTGGCGATGCCCGATGAGTTCCCAACGTACAGGATGCTCGTGTACCCGGTCCATCCAGATCGGTGCGCGGCTTGTGTCCAGCACCCTGACGGTAGGGAACACCGGCATCCCAGCCGGCAGCGGACACCACTGCCGCCAGACATTCAGTCCCCAGTACGCGATCGAGTTGCTGGCGTGTATGGGTGGTCGCGCCATCGCGCATCAGATTGACCATGCGCAAGGCCACCGGATCCATACCCAGACGCTGCGCGCACAGATCGAGATGCGCTTCGGTCGAAAACTCCGACTGGAACGCACCGAACGCACGCATCGCACCACTGGGCGTATTGTTGGTGTAGACGGCAATGGCATCGACCCAGACATTGGCAATGGCATAAGGGCCCGGCCCCAGCATCGCCGCCTTGTTCATGACATAAGGCGAGGACATGGCATAGGCGCCACCATCGGAAACCATGACCATTTTGGTGGCGGTGATGCGCCCATCGCGCTTGAGGCCCATGCTGTACTGGATCTTCATCGGATGACGCTTGGCACTGGCAATAAAACTTTCTTCGCGCGTGAACACATAACGCACCGGGCGCCGGGTCTTGATCGCAGCCAGCGCCAGCATGCCCTGGTAGAGCATGTCTTCCTTGCCACCAAAACCACCGCCAACCGTACTCATGATCATGCGCACCTTGTTAATCGGCCGTCCCAGAATCTTGGCCAGCATATGGCGGTGGTGCGTGAGGTTCTGGCTGGGCGAGTGAACCGTGACGCAGCCATCCGGCTCCAGATACGAAAGGCCGGCCTCGGGCTCCAGGTAGGCATGTTCGATCGGCGCGGTCTGATACGTTTCCTCTACGATCAGGTCCGCTTCCTTGAAGCCCGCGTCAACGTCTCCCTTGCGAATCTTGGTGTGCTTACAGATGTTGTTCGGGGCGAAATCATGCAGTTGTATGACGCCTGGCTTCATGGCCTCGTGCGGATCATAAAGCGCCGGCAATATCTCGTACTCGATCTTAATGCTGCGCAGCGCGGCTTTGGCGATCTCGGGGGTCTCCGCAGCGACGGCCAGCACTGCTTCACCAACGTAACGCACCACACCGCGCGCCATGATGGGCTGATCCTCAATCGCCACACCAAAGTTATCTATCCCCGGCACATCATCGCAGGTGATGATGCATTCCACGCCCGCTATGCTGCGTGCAGCACTTGCATCGATGCGAACGATACGGGCATGCGGATGCGGGCTGCGCAACACCTGTAGATGCAGCATGTTGGGCATCGACATATCGGCTGCGTATTTGATAGCGCCAGTGACTTTGGCCGGTGCATCGAGACGCCGCGTGCTGTGCCCGAAAAAGCTGCTGCTCTCGTCCTCTGCCAGTGCCGACTCGGGTTTGCTGCCATTGAGAACATCTCTCGCCAGTTCTACGGCATCAACAATTTTCTGATAACCGGTACAACGACAAATATTGCCACCCAGTCCCTCCTTGATCTCGTCAAGGTCAGCTTCCGGATTACGGCGCAAAGTGTCGGTGGCTGCCATCACCATGCCGGGAATACAGTAACCACACTGGCTGGAACCGGACTTATGAAACGCGCGCTGCACCACCGTCATACCTTGATCGCGATCAAGATCATCGATCGTTTCAATCACAGCGCCTTGAGCCTTCTGCACCGGCATCATGCAACTCTTGACTAGTTTGCCATTGACAAACATCGAACAGGTTCCACACTCGCCAGCGCCACAGCCCTCCTTGGTACCGGTAAGCTTGAGCTCCTCACGCACAAAGTCGATCAGGCGGTAATGATTGGGGACGCTGCGAGTCACCTTGCGACCGTTCACCGTGGCAGTAATTTCTGTCATCGGGTGCCGGCCGTCAATCGGCACTCTGGAAATAAGGGTTTCTTCAGACATGGACTGACTCCTTTGGCAGGCGCTGAATGGTCAAGCCGGCATCGGCTAAAGCGCCAACAAGCGCACGTTCGACGAAATTGACCAGCACCTCGCGCCGGTATGCCTGCCGGCTGCGCGAACGAACCCGGTCAAGCACCATGCCAGCCGCCTTACGTACGCTTGCACTGGTCGGCACTTGATCCGTCAAGAAATCCTCCACGTCGTCCAGTCGCTCAGGCACCGGGCCGACGGCGCCAATGGCGATACGCAAATCCTCGATCCGCTGTCTAGCACTATCGAGCTTGACCTGTGCGGCCAGACAGACCGTGGAGATCACCATCGAACGGCGGTGTCCCACTTTCTCAAATGCCGTGCCGTAGCCCGGCAAGGCGTCCAGTTCGAGGTGTGTCATGATTTCATGAAGCTGACGCCGGGTTTTCCCGGGGCCGATAATGAATTCCGACAAGGGCAGAGTCCGTTCCAGGATGATGCCGTTCTCAAGTCGCGCCAAGGTGACGTGTGTGTTCATCGTCAGCAGTGCGGGTTGCGTATCACCCGCTGGCGAGGCGTTGACCAGATTGCCGCCAACCGTCGCCTGCGCGCGGATCTGGCCATCGGCAAACCACGCTGCGCAACGACCCAGTATCGACGCCTGCACTTGTAGCAAGGGGGCGTTTTCGAAGGCCGAAATGGTGGTCGCCGCACCCATGCGGATGCGCCCGTGCGCCAGGCTGATCCCCAACAATTCGGGTATCCGGCTCACATCCACCAGGGTGCCCAAGTGCACGTCACCGGCACGCCCCTCTCTGGCCCAGGGCAACAGGTCTGTCGCGCCCGCTACAATTCGCGCGCCCGGAACACCCTGCAGGGTATCCAAGGCTTCCCTCAGCGTCGCAGGCGTCTGGTAATCGTCGAAAGTCAGCATAATTGGCCTTTCCGTAACAATCCCCCGGCAAAGCTCGGGGGATCTCCTTTGTTGGTTTAGCAGCCTTCCGGGTGGCCGATCTTCACCACAACCTTGATCGCGTCCTCGATCCGCTCTCGTGCATAACGCAACGCAGTGGGCACTTCTTCGAGGGTAAATGTATGTGTGTGGATCAGCTTGGCGGGGAACCGCTTCTGCGTCATCAGCGCAGCGGCGCGGTGCGTTGCGCTCTTGCCTTCGCCGCGGATGCCGAACACGGAGATGTTGTTGCGCACCAGCGCGGCGACATCGATCGGCACCGGCTCGCCTGGGAAGGCGGCCAGGCAGATGCGGCCACCGCGGCGCAACATGTTGGCGGCGTCATTGACCGCGTTCGGCGCACCCGAGCACTCGAGCACGTAGTGCGCACCGCCGTTGGTGTACTCGCGTACCTTGGCGACGGCGTCTTCCTTCGTCACGTTGATGGTGAAGTCGGCGCCGAGCTTGCGCCCAATCTCCAAGCGGTTGTCGCGCGTGCCGGTCAGGATCACCTCGCTGGCGCCCAGCGCCTTGGCCACGCCAACGCCCATCAGGCCGATCGGGCCGGGGCCCATGACCACCACCGACTGGCCGGCGACCAGCCCGCCGATGGCATCTAGCCCGTACATGGCGGTACCGGCGGTCACGATCAGCGTGGCCTCTTCATCACTCATGTCCGCTGGAACGGGGGACAGCGTATTGATGTTGTTGATGATGTACTGCGCGAAGCCGCCGTCGGTGGTGAAGCCGTTGGCGCGGTGGCCCTTGTTGACCTCGCCGTAGTTCTTTCCGTAGTTCAGGCAGGAGGTATACATGCCCTCACGGCAACGCTCGCAGCGGCCGCAGCCGGCGTGCACCTCGACCGTCACGCGGTCGCCGACCTTGTACTCGTCGACGGCGGGGCCGAGCTTGACCACGGTGCCCATGTACTCATGGCCGGGGGTGAAGTTCTTGTTGAAGGGCAGGCCACCCTGTATCTGCGCCGGCGGGCCATGGCGGATGATCTCCAGGTCGGTCGCGCACACGGCGATGGCGTCGATGCGCACCAGTACCTCGGCGGCGCCCGGTTGCGGCACCGGCTTGTCGACCAGGGTCAGCTGTTCCGGATCACCCAACACCCACGCTTTCATCGTTTTGGGAATTGAGTAGGTTTGAGCCGGCTTCTTATCTTGCATGATGTTCACTCCTCCTTTGATTTATTTGCGGCGCCCCTATGGCAACCGCTGGTATCACACGCTAAATTCGCGTATGGCACAGATTTTAGCGTCGCGTGGAAAAACCACTACTGGGCCGAGAGTTGAAACTAATTCAATTCTTGCTAGGTTTTCTCAGCACGATTAGGAGTATTTATTCAAGACTTGGTATTGAGGTATTGAGGTATCGAGTACAGTAGCGTTAATCGTTTTTTTCGGTCTTATAATGCTTGCTGATATCGTTCCCGTAACGAAGTGCTTTCTCACGTTGAAGAGGACGTCAAACCATGGATCAAATAAGTGATATCTTCCTTTTCGCGCGAGTAGTGGCCAGTGGAAACCTTTCTGCGGCGGCCAGGGATATTGGGCTATCAACGGCGGCTATCAGCAAACGACTTATTCGTCTTGAGGAGCGCCTCGGCGTTCAACTTCTAAAGCGAACGACACGCGGCGCAAGTCCGACAGAGGAAGGCACCACCTATTATGAGCGATGCGTGCGCATCCTTTCGGACATTGAGGAGGCTGAATCTGAAATCAGTGGGCTAGACACCATGCCGAACGGTTTGCTCAAAGTGATGGCTAGCATTTCTTTTGGCCGACAACATATCGCGGTGCATTTAGCAGAATTTCTCGACCGCTATCCGAAGATTCACATCGATTTGCGTTTGACTGCGCAAGCGGTAGATTTTGTCTCCCAGCAATGCGACTTATGGATCCGTATTGGTGAGCCGGAGGATTCACGCTTGATCGCGCGCAAGCTTGCACCAACCTACCGTATTATTTGCGCGTCGCCAGAATATTTAAAGCAGTATGGCGAACCACAGACGGTCCAGGAACTCAAGAATCATAACTGCCTGATCATCGATCAACCAAACACACGTGCCGAACAATGGCATTTTATCGGTCCAAACGGTCCAGAATCAGTACGGGTTAGCGGTAGTGTGCGCTCAAACGATGGTGACGTGATTAAGCACTGCGTATTGGCAGGTGTTGGTATTGCCGTCAAAGCTAGTTGGGATATTGCACAGCAGTTGCAGGACGGCTCTCTATGCCAGATACTTAAAAATTACGCCCCGCCAGTAACCAATATCTACGCTCTGTCCTTGCAAAGTCGTCACCGTGCCGGTCGTGTTCGCGCTTTTATTGACTTCCTGCTGGAAAAATATGATTCCAGCCCGTATTTTGACAAAATCTAGGCATATCCGGTCAATGCCTTACCTCTTTGGCACCCGTGCCAGTGCCAGAAATTACTCGCCAACTGGCCAAGCGTACTGCTCGCGGTGTTGGCCTACACCCTGATGCAGCGCCAGCACGAAATGGCCTTGGCCGGCACCGAACTTGCGTCAGCCACCATTCGTGTGCAATTGCTCAAGATCGGAGTGGCCATCATCAGCAATACCCGTCCGCGTCCGCATCCTCTTCGCTTTCTATCACCCCTTGCACGAAACCTTCCTCGCCGCCGCCCACGTTTTGGCCTCGTCTTTACCGGTTCCGGCCGGTTACCAATGGGCGGGATCGCTGGCGCCGCTGTATGAGGATATCGGTTCGACCGATTTTGCCATTGTCCCCGGACGCGCCGTGTTCGGCCATCCGGGCGGACCCAAGGCGGGGGCCATGAGTCTGCTTCAGGGCTGGGAGGCGATCAAGGCCGGGGTGTCGCTCGAAGCGTACGCACGCGAGCACCACGAACTCGAACTATCCATACGGCATAACACGGAATGATTCGGTGGGAGATAAAATCGTTTTTGGGGCACTGATGAACTCTTCGGAATCAGTATTCGGCTTGCGCAAGCTGCCCGCTCGGTACGCCACGCTTGTGATGCCGTTTTTCCTGTCCGTTCTCATGACCTGCCTTGTTTCATTTATCAGCACATTGAGGAGCGTTGGCTGGAGTGCTGACGTTCTTCAAGTATGGCTTGGTTCCTGGGCTGTCTCATGGTTGATCGCCTTCCCCGTCTTGCTGTTGGTATTACCGCTGGTTCGCAGGCTTACTTCATTGTTCGTCTCTACAACCTGATCTTTCGTTCCCCGCTTGCGCGAAAAACGGTAAAGTCCTTCCCCGAGGTGACTGAACTCGTCGAACTGTAAGCGCGATGGCGTGAAAGGAGAACAAGATGCTCGCTGTAGAGCGGAGGGACAATATTCTTGAAACACTGCGCAGCCAGGGCATTGTCACGGTCCTTGAACTGAGCAAGAGCTTCGCTGTGACCGAGGAGACGATACGTCGCGACCTGAAGAAGCTTGAGGCTGCGAATGGAGTGGTGCGAACCTACGGAGGCGCTTATATCTCCAGGACGGTACACAGCGATATTCCCGTAGGTATCCGCGAGGGGATTTACCTCGAAGGCAAAGAGGCGATAGCCGATCTCGCGGAGCAGTTCATTGTCGATGGGGAAACGATCATTCTCGACTCGAGCACGACCTCAATCCATATCGCCAAACGGCTGAGGAAAAGAAAAAATATCATTGTCATCACGAACGGCATCAAGAT
>CAIVZW010000494.1 GCA_903910495.1 uncultured beta proteobacterium | reverse complement strand
GAAACCGGCGTGCCCGAGCGACATCAGGCCGGTGGTGCCGCTGATCAGGTTGGCGCTCATGGTCAGGATGGCGAACACGCCGATGGTCGTCGTGACGCGGAACCAGTAGCCACCGCCAACCGCCGCTAGGATGCCCGGCAGGACGACGAAGACGGCAAGGAAGATGACCAGGATGGAAAGTGATTTGCGCATGATCAGACCCTGTCCCTGCCGCCGCCGAAGAGGCCGGTCGGAAAAAAGATCAAGGTGATGACCAGGAAGACATAAGCCACCAGATCGCCCCAGCCCTGGGCAAAGAAACTCGTGGTGACGGACTCGGCGACGCCGAGAATGATCGCGCAAACAACCGCGCCGCCGATCGACGACAGGCCGCCCATGACCATGGCGACGAAAGCCTTGACGCCGGGGGCGAAGCCCATGGCCGGAAAGATTGCACCCTGGTAGAGCCCGACAACGAGTCCGGCGGCGGCGCCGAGCGTCGAGCCGATGATGAAGGTGGCGATGATGGTGCGCTCGGTGTTGATGCCGACGTAGGTCGCGCCCATCGGATTGTTGGCCACGGCACGGATCGACAGCCCGACCTCGGTACGCTTGAGCAGCCATTGCAGGCCGCCGAGCATGACGATCGACAGACCAAAGATGAGAAATTGGCCACTGGCGAAACTGAGCGGGCCGATCTGGATCGGCGTCAGCAGCAGGTAGTCCTGCGGTATGGTCTGCATGTTAGAGCCGAAGATCTTCTCGGCCAACTCGCGCACTATGATCGAGATCGCCAACGAAGAGAGCAGCGTGGCTTCGCGAATCGCCTTGGATTTGAGCGACGCCTCGTCGCGGAAGCGGCGAAACGGGCGGAAAGCGATGCGCTCAAGCCCGAAACCGGCGAGCGCGCCGATCGCCAGTGCGACCAGGATGACGACGAAGAGTGGCGGCGCGAAGATGGTGATGGAGAGCCAGCCAGCGTATGCGCCGATCATGTAGACCTCGCCATGGGCGAAGTTCACCACATTGAGCACGCCAAAAATCAGCGTGAAGCCGATCGCCATCAGTGCGTAGATGAAGCCGACCGAAAGGCCGTTCACCAGTTGCTGAACGAAAAAAATATCAAACATGGTTGTTATACCGGCTGGCCTCTCGGCCAGCCGGTTGCTCCGGCAGAAGGATTGGTCGGGTTTACTTCAGGAGCACGTACTTGCCGTTCTGGATCTGCAGCTTGGTCAACACCTTGGACGGCTCGCGCGTCTTCGGATCGAATGACGTGATGCCGGTCACGCCGGGGAAGTCCTTGGTCGCGGCCAGCGCATCGCGCACCTTGGGGCGGGTGGCGTTGGCGCCGCCCGCGGCGACGATGGCGCTCAAGACGATGTTGGTCGCGTCATAAGCCTGGGCGGCAAACATTTGCGGCTTGCTGCCATAACGGCCTTCATATTCTTTGACGAAGGCCTGCACGTTTGGCTCGGGGCTTTCGACCAGGAAGGTCGTCGACAGATATACAGTGTTGGCGGCCGGGCCGGCCAGATCGAGCAGCTTCTGTTCGTACAGCGAGGATGTGGCATAGACCTGCTGCTTGAGGCCCATCTGCACCTTCTGCTGGAGGAAGGCCGAGCCGTCTTCGTAGAAGGATCCGACGTAGATCGCATCGGGATTGCTGCGCGCGATCTTGGTCAGGATGGAGCGGAAGTCTCGCGTTCCCGGATTGAACATTTCGGTCTCGGTGACTTCGCCGCCATTGGCCTTGACCGTATCGGCGAAGTACTTTACCACCGACTGGCCCCAGTCGTTCTGGATCGCCACGATGGCGATTTTCTTGGCCCCGTTGCTGTTCGCCCAGTTGGCGATCAGCGGCCCTTCATAAGCCTGGGTAGTGATGTTGCGGAACTGGTATTCGCTGATCTTGACAAAATCGGGATGCGATGCCGTCTGCGAAAGCTGCGCCAGCTTGGTCTGCGCATACACTTGACCGGCAGCCATCGAAACCCCCGAGCTGAAATCGCCGATCGCGGCGACGATGCTCTGGTCATCCGAGAACTTGCGCGCGATGTTCACCCCCTCCTTGGCATCGCCCTTGCTGTCCTCGAACTTGAGCTGGATCGTTACGCCGGGCAACTTGCCGGACTTGTTGAAGTTTTCGACGGCCAGCGTCGCCGAATTGCGGAACAGCACGCCGTACTGGGCGTTCTCGCCGCTCAGCGGCGCATGGTAGCCGATGGCCACCGTCTTGTTCTGAGCGTAA
The DNA here is from genome assembly GCA_903910495.1 of uncultured beta proteobacterium. The sequence continues at coordinate 4,446 of CAIVZW010000494.1, read as the reverse complement.
GCGCCATAGGAAAACATCGCCAGGCAAATCGTTGCCAATAGCGTTCGGCATTGTTTGGTCATGATTCATTTCTCCAGATAAAAATCAGTAATAACGAAGCAAAGGTAGATCAACAATTAGTGCATCAAGACACGCCTACTGACAGCGACAAAAAAATCATCTTAATAATATTGCCAGCGATACCGATTCGGGTACGGTCCTGCACGAACCAACAAGATAGCACACGAGATACGGCAAAGTACAAGCACAGAATGTTATAAGCATATGAATTTCAAGCATACTCACGCTAACATGCTTCATCAACATCAAAAACCGGGCTTAACAACAATCGCACTTCTTTCGTAACAAAATTTCCTGCAATTCCCACACGCCGACCATCTTGAATGACTAAAGCAATTTATGAACCAGGTTGATGCTATGGATTTCTGAATCGTCCAATATCCCCAACCTCTATCTCAATTTCACTGACTTCCAAAATTTTCGAAGGTACTTAGGGCTTTATGCAACACGACATCCTGAAGCGTTTGTTACACTCCATGAAGCGGCGTTTCATTTGCGAACAAGATGATTGAAACAGGCGAGTCATGAAGATAACTTCAATCATTTATTGTTCAAAGACAGATTCTCACCGATCAGCACTTTACATTCCAATTTCTCAAAATCCCGGAAAAATTTCCCAAATCAGGAATTTTGTTTATTCCAAGAGCTAGCTTTCGAACAATGACCCTAACTATTATCACGATCGGCAAACAAAACCAAACTCACGTCGCCTCAACTATTCACCAGAACTAACCCCCGTCTCGACCAGCGAGGATTTTCAAGTCATGTCCGCGCTTGATCAAGATGGATAATTTCCTTCTCTGCCTTGCTCAAGAGCTTATGGCGCGTCCCACAAAGCGTCTTCATGGCACATTACATGCTTGAGTGCATCACATCATACAAGCGAGCCTGCAATCAGACTTTGGATATTGACTTGCAGTTACCATTTTAAAACGACAACCCCTTGCAAAACTAGCGCGAAACAAGGAGAACCAAATGAGCATTTGCCATAACAATCAACCCAAAAACACTGACGATGAAGTGACCAACAAATTACGCAAGGCCTTTGTCCATCGCGCCTTGTGGATGGGGCTGATCCTCAAGGAAGTGAAAGAAAGAGGACTTGACTGGGAAGAAATCGGCCACTCTGCGATTTTCGCAACCGGCTGTATGCACGGGGAAGGAATCAAGGAACAGTTGAGTTCCGTGGACAGCCTGGTCGAGTTTGGCAAGACCTTCCTGAATGAAGATGTTATAAAAATCTTCGAGATGGACATCAAGAAACTCGATGAGAACGAACTCACTGTCGAGTTTGGTTACTGCCCGCTCGTAACAGCTTGGACACAAGCCGGAATTGAAGGCGAGATGCTCAGCAAACTGTGCGACATCGCAATGTCTGGTGATCGTGGAATCGGTAGTCGATTCGAGAATCTCGAATTTCACCTGGGGAAAACCATCGCCCAGGGAAATCGTGTATGCGAAGTCGCATTCGTGCGGAAAAACAAATAGTCGTCCTCCCCCGGGCAACTGAAGCAACCCCTGCCGGGGACAAACTCAGCAATAGACGACACAGACCAGCCTAGGTTGGTCTGTGCGGGGTGTTGTGCCTTGCTGGTGCAAATGCACTACTAAAGAACATCCAGCCTTGCCAAAGCCAAGCGTTGACATCACGTTGCTCAACGACAAAAACATCTCATTGGTCGGGCACAAGCAATATACGGGAACTTCATGGCAAGCAAAATGGAAAACCGGATTGAAAATTTATCAAGCCTTGTTGGAAATACACCGCTTCTTGAGATCTACTTCAAATACCGAGGCGAAGCCAGGGTTCTCTATGCAAAAGCCGAATACTTCAATGTTTCGGGAAGCATCAAGGACAGAATAGCGCTTCATATCATCAAGAAAGCGTATGCGACGGGCAAATTGAAATCAGGCTACCGGATTGCGGAAGCAACCAGCGGTAATACCGGAATTGCCTTTTCTGCCATTGGCAGCGCTTTGGGGCATCCCGTCACAATTTACATGCCCGAATGGATGAGCGAGGAGCGCAAAAGCCTGATCAGGAGCTATGGTGCCACGATTCGCCTGGTAAGCAAGGAAGAAGGTGGATTCCGCGGCAGCATCAAAATGACTGAGGAATTGGCAGCGGAAGACGATACGGTCTTTCTTCCGTGCCAGTTTTCAAACGAAGACAATAGCGAGGCACACTATTGTTCGACCGGTCCGGAAATCTGGTGGCAGTTGCAACAAAGAAGGCTGATTCCTGACGCATTTGTTGCCGGTGTGGGTACGGGCGGAACCGTAATGGGAACCGGAAAATTCCTCAAAGAACAGAATCACAAGATCAGGATTCACCCGCTTGAACCGGCGAATTCGCCAACCCTATCAACGGGATACAAGGTTGGCAAGCATCGGATTGAGGGTATCTCCGATGAATTTATTCCGCCAATCGTCAAGCTTGACGAAATGGATGAGATTATTTGTGTCGATGATGGCGATGCCATTTTGATGGCGCAAAAACTTGCGAAAATGGGCATTGGCGTCGGCATCTCGTCTGGAGCGAATTTCATCGGCGCCTTGATAGCTCAAGAGAAGCTGGGAAGCAAAGCGGTTGTTGTCACCATCTTCTCCGACGACAACAAGAAATACTTGAGCACCGACCTGATGAAAGAAGAACCGGTAAAATCTGGATTCTATTCAGCGGAAATCGAGTTGCTCAGCATCCGGGCCATCAAACGAGCGTGTGTTTGCTGCGCCCCTGATGATTGTAAAGAAACGGAAAGGCTCTGCTGCCGGAAACAATGACCCCTTCAATTACAGGAGATGCCATGAGAACCCTGATCGCCGACAAGGTATCCGTCAAGATGGTGGCCGACCTCAAGTCATTGGGATGTGAGGTGACGCTTAGTCCCGATTTGTCTGCCGAGGCCCTGCCCGATGCGATTGCTGGCGTAGAAATCCTGATCGTACGATCCAAACAGGTCACTGCAGCAACAATTGAAGCCGGAACCTCGTTGGCGCTGATCATCCGTGCTGGTGCGGGTGTCAACACGATCGATATCAAGAAAGCCAGCGAAAAAGGTGTGTATGTCGCCAATTGTCCCGGCAAGAACACGGACGCCGTTGCTGAACTGGCCATCGGCCTGCTGATTGCCGCCGACCGACGGATTCCTGATGCTCTGATCGACCTGCGCGCAGGCAAGTGGCGTAAAAAAGAATACGGCAAGGCGAGCGGTCTCAAAGGCCGAACCCTAGGTATCGTCGGCCTGGGCAACATCGGTGCAGCGGTGGCCAGGCGTGCCAAGGGCCTGGACATGAACGTCATCGGTTGGTCCAGAAGCCTGACTCCGGAAAAGGCCAAGGCCCTGGGCATCGGTTTCTGCGCCTCACTGACTGAGCTCGCCGGGAACGCCGACGCCATCAGTCTGCATCTGGCCCTGTCGAAGGAAACACGCGGACTGATTAACAGTGACTTCTTCGCTCACATGAAAAAAGGCGCGCTCCTGGTGAATACGGCACGCAGTGAAGTCGTGGACGGCTCAGCACTCAAGGACGTCCTGCGCAGCGGCAAGATTCGCGCAGCTCTCGATGTCTTTGAAAACGAGCCTGCGGGCGGTGAAGCCGAGTTCATGGACCCGGAACTGGCCGGCCTGCTTTGCGCTGCTACACCGCACATTGGTGCCTCCACGGATCAGGCCGAAGAAGCCATCGCCGAAGAAACCGTGCGCATCGCACAAACCTTCCTGGAAACCGGCAAGCCGGTCAATGCGGTCAATCCCCGCAAGCTGCATACGGGCGTTCCTCTGGTCATCCGCCACTACAACCGTGTTGGCGTATTGGCCGGCGTTCTTGGCGAACTTCGCAACGAGGGTATCAACATCGAGGAAATGGAGAATACGATCTTCGAGGGCGAACTGGCCGCCTGCTGTGCGCTGGTGCTCGACAAGTCGCCCTCGGAATCCCTGATGAAAAGCATTGCAGCAGGCGAAAACATCATCCAGGCCCTGCTGAAATGAAGGCATTTTGCCTGGGCATGTCCAAAAAATGGCTGTCTCAATCTACGTCTAGGGATTCATGGAATTGATCACTCAACGCACGCTCTGGCCCGAATTTCTTAAAGCAGTCAAACACGAAGTTGTTCCAGGACTCGGCTGCACTGAACCCATTTCGCTGGCACTGGCTTCGGCTATTGCCTCCAGTCATCTTGGAGCCATCCCGGAGCGTATTGAAGGCAAGGTTTCAGCCAACCTGATGAAAAACGGCATGGGGGTCACCGTACCGGGCACGGGCATGGTCGGACTCTCGATAGCTGCCGCTGTCGGCGCGCTCGGAGGCGATCCCGATGCCGGACTCGAAGTTCTGAATGGCCTGACACCCGAAATTGTCGAAGCCGGCAAAAAGATGCTG
>CAIVZW010000493.1 GCA_903910495.1 uncultured beta proteobacterium | reverse complement strand
TTTCTGCGGCCACATCGGCGGCGATGATTTCATGGTGCTGTTTCAGAGCGAAGACTGGGAGCGTCGCTGCATTGAAGCACTACGCCTCTTCGATCTGCGGATAGCAGAGGCCGTCGACATTGACCAGCTTACCGATCAGTCCGATGGTCGTGGCTACTACGCCGAGAACCGGCGAGGGCAGATGGTTTTCTATTCCCAGCCCGCGCTATCGATCGGTGCGGTCCCCGTCGGCGTTGACGTCTTTGAATCGCACCGGGAAATCTCGGCGGCGGCAGCCGAAGCCAAAAAGAACGCCAAGAAATCGGCCGGCAGCAGCCTATTCATCGAGCGCCGGCAAGTTTTGCAATAGATCCAGGGCATGCAGCAGACGTTCACTAAATTCTGCCGGCGAGGTCGATATCACCTCGCGCGGCACCCCGAAGTCCTTGGTTAAACGTTCCCGGTCTTCGAAGCCATAGGCAACGACGAACGGATAGATTCCGGCCCCGATCGCCGCGCTATAGTCGCTGTACTCGTCACCACAGGCGAATGTGCGTGCCGGATTGACGGCAAGGCATTCGCGGGCTCGTTTCAGTTGCCCTGTTTTGTCCTCACCCAGGGGAATGCAGGCGAAATAATCGAAATCGCTGATGTCAATGTCGTGTCTCTGGAATAAGTACTTTAGCGTTTCTTCAGGGTCAATCGTCACGTTGCGGGTGACGAGTCCGACACGGATACCCGGGTCAGTGAGAAGCGTACGCAGCAGCGAGGCAACACCCGGATACAGGGTGGCTTCGTTGCGGTAGGTTTCAGTCAAGGTCGCCAGCAGCCGTTTGCGACTCTGCTTGCCGAACTGTTTGCGCAAATTGGTCGGAAACTCCCGCAAGCCGCCAAGATATTTCAGGAGCTTGCGGCGCTTCTGGAAACGTTCAAGGTCGCCGATGGCCATCCCGTGGTGCAGAAAGGTCTGCTCGATGGCATGAAAGGCATCGACGAGGGTGCCGTCGGCGTCGAAGATAACCAGGCGTTGCCGATTCACGAACGGGGTCATGCGCTGAGTCCTTCAGCAATCGGTCGCCTGAACGCCAGCCAGGCGCGCACGTGCAGTCCAGACGTATTCATCCGACCAGGATCACGCTATCCCAGGTGTTGTTGCGCGGCTGCAGACGCCCGAGCTTGCTGTAGAGGAGTTACGGGCAGCGAGGCGGGTGATAAACACATGGGGCAGATCCTTTGTTGTGACATCAGGCTCTACCATAGGTGTTGCAGATTAAATTTTCGTGACAGCGTCAGCGCCTTCCTGCCGCGCCAGCCGGATTGGCTGTGCAGCGCCGTTCAGCCGATATGGCGCAGGTGAATGGCGACTGACAGCTGCGCACCCATCCAGCCCAGGACGGCGCCAATCGCCGCCAGTGCCGCGATGTTGCCGGGCGAGAGTCCGTGCAGGGCAAACGTTGCGCCATAGAGACTGATGAGTTCGCCGACAGGCGCAGCCAGCAGCAGGCTGCCGAGGGTAACGAGCAGGGCGGCAAAAAGACCTCCGAGCGCACCCTGGAGGGCGCCAAAATACTGGAATGGCCGCCGGATGAAGGCGTCGGTGGCACCGATCAGTTTGGCGACTTCGATTTCGCTGGCCTGCGCCAGGATCTGCAGGCGGATGGTATTGAAGGTGACCACCACCAGCGCAGCGGCGAACAGGCCGCCGAGCAGGGTGATGGCGAGTTTGCCAATGCGCAGGAAGGTGTCGAAACGTTTGACCCACGCCGAATCAAGCTGGACATGGGCGACCTTCGGCCAGCCCGAGAACGTCCTGGCCAGTTGTTCCAGCGACTCCGGCCGGGTATCCGATGGTTCGACGACGAAAGCATCGGGCAGTGGATTTCGCGGCAGGCTGGCGATGATCTCGGCCATGCCTTCGGAAGCCTGCAAGCGCTTCAAGGCTTCGTCGCGCGAGACAAAGCGCCAGTCCCCTGCCCTGGCTTCACGCAGTCGTGTGTCGATTTCGCCGGTTTCCTTCTTGCCGGCGTCCATGGCCATGAAAATACTGACCTGCTGAACCCCGGACGCGCTGCCGGTGATTGCACGCAGGTTGTCGAGGACCACCCAGCCGGCACTGGGCAACGCCAGCGCGATGCCGATTACCAGCAGCGACAGGATGGTGTTGAGGGGCGCGGCGACAAGCCGGCGCAGGGCATCGCGCAGGGCGGCGAGATGCTGGGCGAAAAACATGTTCATGCTCCATCTCCGAGCAGGCGGCCACGCTCCAGCCGAAGCACACGCGGGGCGAGGCGCGCCATCCATTGAGGATCATGCGTGGCAATGACGATGGTGACGCCCACCTGATGGAAGGCGCGAAAGATTTCGAGAATGTCGGCAGCCGATTCGCTGTCAAGGTTGGTGGTCGGCTCGTCGGCGAGCAGGATGGCGGGCCGATTGACGACGGCGCGGGCGATGGCCAGCCGCTGCTGTTCGCCGCCCGAAAGCGCAATCGGGTTGGCCTTTTCGCGCGCGAGCAGGCCCACCTTGTCGAGCGCGGCACGCGCTCGGCGGGCAGCGTCGATGGCCGGCAGGCCGACAATGGCCAGCGGCAGGAGCACGTTATCGAGCACGCTGCGGTCGAAGAGCAGCTTCTGATCCTGAAAGATCAGGCCGAAGTTGCGGCGCAGGTAAGGAATGGCGCTTTTGCGCAGGGCAGCGAGATTCTGCCCATTGACGACAATGCTGCCCGACGTCGGACGCTCGATGGCGGCCAGCAGGCGGAACAGCGTCGATTTCCCGGCGCCCGAATGACCGGTGATGAAGACCATCTCGCC
>CAIVZW010000492.1 GCA_903910495.1 uncultured beta proteobacterium | reverse complement strand
TGACCCGCCGCCTTCATGCCCTGCGCGTAGGAAATTTCAAAGCCTTCGCCGATACCCAGCGCATTCCGCTCAAGCCCATCACACTGATCTTCGGCCCGAACAGCGCCGGGAAATCCAGTTTCATCCACAGCCTGGCCTTGGCGCACGAAGCGCAATTCGGTAGAGAGAAACGCAGCCTCGCCCGCCTGGATGTTCACCATACTGACATTGGCGGCAGCTCCATTGATCTCGGTGGCTTCCGCCAGTTCATCCATCGGGGGCAGGCCAATAAACGTATGGAATGGGGTGCTGAGATCAATGTGGCGGCACTGTCCAGCGACAAGGATCAGCGTTTGGCGCAACTACTGGCACCGGTGCAGACGGTGACGCTCTCCATTTCGCTCGGTATCGAGCTTGACGATCAGGATCGCCCCAAACCGGGTGCCGAACCGCGCGTGGAGTCCATCGAGATCAGCGGCGACGGTGCCGAATTGTTGCGCATGAGTCGCCGCCGCGCCGACAACCACGGCAGCACCCTGCGTCTGGATCGACTGGCGAGTGATCACCCCGTCTTCCGCCAAGTGCTCAAGGCCATCGTCGAATCGGCCACCACCTCCGAAGAAATGCGCCCGGAAGATTTTGACGGTGCCAATGAAGCCATCGCCAGCCTGCTTCCCGAGTTGCAGGTGCGCGTTGAACAGTTTTTCCCGACGGCGGTGGAATTGCCCAAGACCGAAGGAGTGGAGCTCTCGCCGGTGAGCATGCTGTTCCCCGTCAGCAAAGGCAACCGCAAGGAAGACATCGCACAGGCCGTGCATTTTTACCTACCGCGAACATTGGCCGATCTGGTTAAAGGGCTCTCGGACGCTCTGGCCGATGAGTTGAAGCGACTGCATTACCTTGGCCCACTACGTTCCTTTCCGCCCCGTCACCTCGCATTTGCCGAGCACGAAGATTCCAATTGGTACGCCGGTGGCGGCTATGCGTGGGATGTGGTGCGTCGCAACGACAGTGTGCGCGAGGCTGTAAACGCTTGGCTGGGATCAAGCAAGTTGAAAACGCCGTATAAGTTGGTGGTGAGATCGTTGATAGCACTGGATCAGTTGCAAGCCACTCTGGAGCAAGGGCTTGAAGAGGTTCAGGGAGAGGGGCTCGATATGGAACCGGACTATGACGGCAAGAGTCCTGACCCGGTCGGTGCCTATCCGGTTATCAAGGACATTGAAGCCGAGGCTGAACGCCTTCTCGCGGGCATTGACGCCTCAGATGCTGATCGCATCCGCGAACTGGTGTTGATCGACCAGCGCACCAATACCGTCGTCACCCACCGCGATGTAGGCATTGGTATTTCACAGGTATTGCCCGTGCTGGTACTGGCCTACGGTTCGCAAGGTAAACTGCTGGCGATGGAACAACCGGAAATCCACCTCCATCCTGCATTGCAGGCCGAATTGGGCGATGTATTCATCGAGGCGGCACTTGGTGATCGCCAGAACACTTTTATTCTTGAAACGCATAGTGAGCATTTGATTCTGCGGTTGATGCGGCGGATTCGAGAAGGCAAGGTCAGCCCGGATGATGTTGGTGTGATTTTCGTTGAGCCGTTGGCGCGTGGCAGTCGCTTCATCGAGCTCCGTATTGACGAAGAAGGTGACTTCATCGACGAATGGCCGGGAGGGTTCTTCGAAGAGTCCTACCATGAAAAATTTGCGGGGCGCTGAGAATGCTGGTGCCCTTTGTGATCGATGCTGACAGTTTGGCCCCAGACCCGGCATGGACGTCTGCGCAGCATCGCGCCTGCCACAAGTCACTACTGGATGTGTGGCAGCGCATCGGTCTACTAGCCCACGACGGAGACAGTTTCGACAGTTCTCGTCTGAAGTCGGCTATTCAGCAGTTGCCGCAGAATTTGCGCTCCTTATGGCAGGAGGTATTGCAACGCGTTCCTCTCGGTAACTGTGGAAGTGTCTGGAATGGCCAAGTTGAACCAGCAACACTCGCCAACTTTTGCTCTACCGCCAGACTTGCCATTGTCGACGACGCACGTGCAGAGGTGGTTTTCAATTTTCCGGAGGATCGCGATGAGATTGCGCTGCCGTCTAGCGGTGTAGTGAATATGGATATCTGCCGTTTGCTGGCAGCTAACCAAGCAACGCAGTTTAACGAGGCGTTGGCACGCTCCGGGATTCATATTGAGTCTGGCGATACTTTCCAGGCGATTTGGGATTTACGATTCAAGTCATTGGCTGTTGCGCCAATCAAGCGAATCTCAATTGCCGACCGTTATGGCATTGCACAACATATTGCGTGTCCTCAAACGAGACTCTCCGGCCTTGAACGTTTTCTCAGATTGCTGGATACAAGTGCCACTGGAACACGTCATGTAACGCTTTTTTCGGCGTGGACGGCTGAACTCTACGGGAAAACCATCCCGGATATCGAGGCCGATATTCGTCTGATCTGTAACAAACTGCCCACGAAAAGCATCAAGCGCATCAAGCTGTACATGGTTCCTAACTCTGGATTTCGGGATGATGGCCATGACCGTTTTGTTCGGTTCGAGGACTACGTTTGGGACATAGGGCTTGGCTTGGAAGTATTCGAAGGAGCTTTCGCTGCCAAGCGATCCTCGGCGTCATTCAAGACTGGCCATTCGGTTACAGGTTATAAGCAAGTTGAACAAGACCTTGCTGGCCACGTTGGCACAAAAACTGCGGAGGTGAAATAAGAATGGCAACTGAAGCTTTGACGAAACAACTTAGCGAACTGGCAGAGAATTGCACCCAGACGCCCATCGATAAGTTGCTGGTGAACCCAGACTGGGGAACAATCACGTTTGAGGGGTGCCGCCCTGAGCTCGAGCGCACCCACTCGATGCTCAATCAATTCAAGTTGCTCCCGACTGAGCTTTTACCAGACGGCCAGATGCAACAAATCGTCAGCAGTCTGCCGCCGCTTCAAGCGACGCTTGAACAGATTCGAAGTTTCTCAATCGAGAGTAGCAATCCAACCGGCACGCGAGATCAATTAGTCGCTCAGCTAAAGGCTCAGGCGGACCAGTTTTTTGTAGCAGCACATCTGTATATCCCGTATCTGGCTTACCAGAAAGGCGACGTTCAGCGGAATATCAATGAGCTGACTGCATCGGTCGAGCAAGCTTCACAGTTGGTCGGCAACGCAAAGGAAGAAATCGAAAAGAAACGTGGTGAAATTGGCAACATTATCGTTGCCGCCCGTGAGGCTGCAGCAAGTGTGGGTGTCGCGCATTTCACGGCTGACTTCAATGCCGAGTCATCGGAACAGGATAAAAGTGCCGAGCGCTGGCTGAAGGCGACTGCCGGCGTAGCTGCCTTAACACTGGTAGCGGCCATTGCATTGGTTTTTGTTCCAATCAAACCGGATGCCACCGTACCGCAAGTGATCCAGATGTTTACATCGAAGGTGGTGATTCTTGGTTTGCTGTTCACCGCCACGATATGGTGCGGACGCCTGTACAAAGCTGCACGACATCAAGGGTCTATCAACAAACATCGCGCCAATGCACTTCGAACGTTTCAAGCATTTACAAAAGCAGCCAGTGATGACGTAGCCAGAAACGCAATCCTGATGGAAACCACAAAGTCAATCTTTGCCATCACCCCAACGGGCTACTTGGATAACGAGTCAGCCCCAGATGGTGGGCTCAAAATCATAGAAATAGTAAAGCATGCCACGCAGGCTATGTCCTCCGCGAAATGAATGTTCCGGGATCCTCCCGATTTGATGTCGTGGATGGGCAGTGTAAGCAACTGCAGCTGTGTTCTTCCGTGACTGATGAGTTTGCGCATCGACTTGCGGATTTCGGGTTCGGCGTCGGCCGCCACGATCAGGCCGATGACGACACGCGGCGACAGGCCCGATATCACCAAACTTTGTATGTTTTCATACAATGCGGTCCGCAGACAGGGATAATTGCGCATGACCAATACGCCGCCCCCCTCGTCCTCGCCTGCAGATCCCGCTGCCGGGCGCTCGTTCAACGAACTGCCGTTGTCGCCACGCCTGAAAGCGACGCTGGAGCAACTCGACTACCTGACGATGACGCCCATCCAGGCGGCCAGCCTGCCGCTGGCGCTGGCCGGCCACGACCTGATCGCGCAGGCCAAGACCGGCAGCGGCAAGACGGCAGCCTTCGCGCTGCCGCTGCTGACCCGGCTCAACCCGCGGCGCTTTGCGGTGCAGGCCATGGTGCTGTGCCCGACGCGCGAGTTGGCCGATCAAGTGACTCAGGAGATCCGCCGTCTGGCGCGCGGTGAAGACAACATCAAGATACTGACGCTGTGTGGCGGCACCACCCTGCGCCCGCAGCGGGACAGTCTGGAGCACGGCGCGCACATCGTCGTCGGCACGCCGGGGCGGATCATGGATCATCTGGAACGCGGCAGTCTGAATCTGGAGGCGCTCAATACGCTGGTGCTCGACGAGGCCGATCGCATGCTCGACATGGGCTTTTACGACGACATCGCCTTTGTCGCCAAACAATGCCCAACCGGGCGTCAGACCCTGCTCTTTTCGGCGACTTTTCCGGAGGGCATCGAACGCCTGGCGAAGCAGTTCCTGCGCCACCCGCAAACTGTCAAATTGCTTGAACAACATGACGGCAGCAAGATCCGCCAGCGCTTCTACGAGGTCAAGCACGACGAGCGTCTGCAGGCGGTCGGCATCCTGCTTCGGCACTACCGGCCGGTCAGCACGCTGGCCTTCTGCAACACCCGGAAGCAATGCCGCGACCTGCTGGAGCTGCTGCAGGCGCAGGGGTTTCATGCACTGACCTTGCACGGCGATCTGGAACAGCGCGAACGCGATCAGGTGCTGATCCAGTTCGCCAATCGCAGTTGCTCGGTGCTGGTGGCCACCGACGTGGCGGCGCGCGGGCTGGATATCACGCAACTCGAAGCGGTGATCAATGTCGATGTGACGCCCGACCCGGAAATCTACATTCACCGCATTGGCCGCACCGGCCGCGCCGACGAGGACGGATGGGCGTTCAGCCTGTGCAGCCCGGCCGACCGGCGGCGCGTGGCCGCCATCGCCGAAATGACTGGCAACGAAGCGGAGTGGCACGGACTGGGTTCGCTGCAATCCGGCAATGACTCGCCCCTGGTGCCGCCAATGGTCACGCTGCAGATTCTCGGCGGGCGCAAGGAGAAAATCCGCCCCGGCGACGTGCTCGGCGCCCTCACCGCCGAAGCGGGTGGCCGCCAATTCACCCGCGAGCAGGTCGGCAAGATCACGGTAACCGATCAATCGTCCTATGTTGCCGTCATGCGTGATATCGCCCACGAAGCCGTGCGCAAATTGACAGTGGGCAAGGTGAAGGGCAAAGCGGTGAAAGTGCGCGCTCTGGAAAGCTGACCTTGTCCCGATGGGCAGATGTCGACCTGGCAGATGCCTGGGCGACAGGAATGCCTACAGTAAATATCTGATTGCTCTTCGGGCACCACACGAGGGATAATTCGCCCTTTACCCTCAGGACAAGGAGAAAGAGATGCTGCGCAGAACATTTCTGGCTGTAACTACAGCCTGCATGCTGGTAGCCGGCGGTTCGGCCATGGCCCAATCCTACCGTACGGAATACCGGCTCTCGACCGTTCTCGGTACCGCCTTCCCCTGGGGGCAGGCGGGCGAACGCTGGGCTGCACTGGTCAAGGAAAAGACCCAGGGGCGCATCACCATCAAGCTCTATCCCGGCACTTCGCTGGTCGGCGGCGACCAGACGCGCGAATTCACCGCCATCCGCCAGGGCGTGATTGATCTGGCCATCGGCTCGACCATCAACTGGTCGCCGCAGGTCAAGCAATTGAACCTGTTTGCGCTGCCTTTCCTGATGCCCGATTACAAGGCCATCGACGCTCTGACCCAGGGCGAGGTTGGCAAGCAACTGTTCAGCGTGCTCGAAAAGAACGAAGTCGTGCCGCTGGCCTGGGGTGAAAACGGTTTCCGCGAAATGTCGAACTCCAAGCGTCCCGTCACCTCGCCGGCGGAAATGAAGGGGCTCAAGTTCCGCGTCGTCGGTTCGCCGCTGTTCAACGAAACCTTCACTGCCGCAGGCGCCAATCCGACCCAGATGAGCTGGGCCGACGCCCAGCCAGCGCTGGCTTCGGGCGCGGTCGATGGACAGGGAAACCCCTTGTCGGTGTTCGTTGCCGCCAAGCTCTCCGGCGTCGGACAGAAATACCTGACGCTCTGGCACTACGTTGCCGACCCGCTGATTTTCGTGGTCAACAAGGAGGTCTGGGCCAGCTGGACTCCGGCTGATCGTGAAGCAGTACGTCAGGCGGCATTGCAGGCCGGCAGCGAGAACATCGCGCTGGCGCGCAAGGGCATTGCCGGCAACGACAACGCCGTGCTCAAGCAGATCGAAGCAGCTGGCGTGACGGTGACCACGCTCACCACGGAACAACGCGACGCCTTCGTAAAGGCCACCCGCCCGGTGTACGAGAAATGGTCAAAGACTATTGGTTCCGATCTGGTCAAGAAGGCTGAAACCGCCATCGCCAAACGTTAATTGCATGGAGTCTGATAACCAGAGCGATCGTACCCGCACAGTGTTTTCCGTCGAACGGCTGCTGATGGCCGTCTCGATGGGGGCGCTGTGCACGTTGACCATGATCAACGTGCTTGTCCGCTATTTCACCGACCTGTCCTTTGCCTTCACCGAGGAAGTGTCCGTCGTGCTGATGGTGATCATGACCCTGGTCGGCGCCTCCCACGCCTTCGGCAGCAATCACCACATTTCCATCCTCTATTTCGTCGAGCGCAATCCGGCCTGGCGGCATGCCGCCAGGCGTCTGGCCTCCGGCTGCTCCATACTGATGTTTGGCCTGCTCGCCTGGTATGGCATACGCATGACCTGGGATGACTACCGGTATGAAGTCACCACGCCTTCCCTCGGCTTTCCGCAATGGTGGTATTCGATCTGGCTGCCGCTGATTTCCCTGCTGATCATTGCGCGCCTGCTCGGTGTGCTGCGCCGGAGTGAGCAGTGATGGATTGGCTGCTGTTCGGAATTTTCGCCGTCCTCATGCTCGCCGGTGTTCCGCTCGCCGTGGCCATGGGTCTTGCCGGCACGGCCGTGGTCGCGGCCAGCGGACTTGGCATGATGTCCCTGCCGACCAATGTTTACACGGGAATCGCCAAATACCCGCTGATGGCCATTCCGGTGTTCGTCATCGCCGGGCTGATCTTCGAACGCGCCGGTGTGGCGGGTACCATCGTCCGCTTCGCCTCGGCCGTGGTCGGCCAGCGCCGGGGCAGCCTGGCCATCGTGGCCATCATGGTGGCCATGATCCTTGGCGGCATCTCGGGTTCCGGACCCGCCGATTCGGCCGCGGTCGGCGCCGTGATGCTGCCGTCGATGATCAAGGCCGGCTATCCGCGGCAGTTTACTGCGGCGGTCATCGCCGCGGCAGGCTCGACCGACATCCTGATCCCGCCCTCGATCGCCTTTGTCATCTACAGCCTGCTGGTACCGCAGGCGTCGGTGCCGGCGCTGTTCGCCGCCGGCATGATCCCGGGCATCCTTTCCGGCCTGACCCTGATTCTTGTCGCCTGGTGGCTTTCGGTGCGTCACGGCTTCGAAAGTCAGCCGGCCGAGCCGCGCCCTCCCTTCTGGCAAAGCCTGAAAGAAGCGGGATGGGGCCTGGCGGCGCCGGTGATCATTCTGGGCGGCATGCGCAGCGGCTTCTTCACGCCGACCGAAGCCGCCGTCGTCGCGGTTTTCTACGGCTTTCTCGTCGGCAAGGTGATTTACCGCAGCCTGAGCTGGCGTGACATCTATGACGTGCTGGTCGAATCGGCTGAAATTGCTTCGGTGATCCTGACCGTGGTGGCGCTGGCCAGCGTTTTCGCCTGGGCCAGCAGCACGCTGGGGACCTTCGACCATCTGGCCGGTGCCATGCTCGGCGCCGGACTGCCTGAAATTGTCATGCTCATCAGCATCCAGCTCCTGCTATTGATCGCCGGCATGTTCCTCGATGCCATTTCGATCTATTTCATTTTTCTGCCGCTGCTGATCCCGATCGCCATCCATTTCAACTGGGACCTGGTCTGGTTCGGCGTGGTGATGACGATGAACATGGCTCTCGGCCAGTTCCACCCGCCCCTCGGCGTCAACCTGATGGTCACCTGCCGCATGGCCGGAGTATCCATGGAGTCGACCATTCCCTGGGTACTGTGGATGGTTGTGGCCATGGCCGGCACCATGTTCCTGGTGACTTTCGTTCCCGAACTTGCGCTCTGGCTGCCGCGCAGTCTGGGTTATCTGTAGGCGGCCAGCCGGACCGGATCATCGGTCCGCATCTTTACGCGTGAAGCTGTTTGACACGATTTACCCTAGTCGCTAATCCCTGGTTAAAGGTCGTTTTGGCGGTCGCTGCAGGTAGGCACCTGAGTTCTTAAGGAGATTCTCGGCGCGGTCAATCTGCCGGGCACCTGCCTTGCCAGCATCAACTACCAGAAGCTCAAGAAGGGCTTCAGTCACCGCCACCGCCGCAGTTATCGATGGAAAAAATGACGGGCTTTTGACTGAAAAAAGCACCGAGACGTCTGCCGCAAGCGCGAGTGGCGACGCTTTGCTGTCGGTCAGCGCAATAATGCAAGCACCAGTCGCTCGAGCCGCTTCCACAATAAGCATTGACTCCCTTGAGTAAGGGGAAAAACTGATGACAAGCACGGCGTCTTTTCTCTCGATCAAGCGTAACTGCATTTCCAGGCCACCGCTTTGCCCATCGATCAGATGCACTGAATTTCTGAATAGCCTGTAGCCATAAACCAGAGAATAGGCAATGGGAAAACTGGCGCGAAATCCGGCCACGTGAACGCTTCTCGCACGCTTAAGAAGCTTCACGACGTCAGGCAAGGTCGTCGCACACAGCGCCTCAGTCAAGTCGAGGTTCTGGCGCTGGGCCAGGAACATCTCTCCCAGCAGCGCCGGGTCGCGCTTGCGAGTTGCGAGGCTCTTTGCCCGCTGCCCATAGCCTTCGCTGTGAAGGCCCAGATCTTCAGCAAATGCCGCCTTGAGTACGGGCCACCCCGAATAACCAAGCTGTTGGGCCAAACGAACCAAGGTGGATGGGTGAGCACCGGCACGTTCTGCGACAGTCCGCATCGACGCGATAACGACTTCATTGGGGTGGTCAACGATATAGCGTGCGGCCACCTGCATCTTCGGAGAGAGTGTTGAGAATTGTTCCAGGATGAGTTCTTTTGATTGCAACTTAGACTCGCGGAAATGTCACATACATATCATGGGCCAAATGCAGCATCAATTGGCCATCGCAACAAGTCATAGCCAAAGGCCTTAAGTCACACCCCAGATTCGTTTGACATCTTCCGGCGTAGCCAGTTCACGGCCAAGCGCTTTGGCAATAGCGGCAATCCTGTCCACCAATGCAACGTTTGTAGCCAGAACGCCTTTGGCAAAATAGATGTTGTCTTCGATACCAACGCGTACATGCCCGCCCAGAGCCATGGCAATCGTCGACAGGTTGACATGTTGCGCCCCGATAACGGAAACACTCCACGCGGCATCAGGGGGTAAGCTTTCGACCAGAAAGAACAGATTTCTGGCGGTAGCGGCTAAAGATCCTTTCACCCCCAGCACAAGATTGAAAAGCAGCGGACTCTTGAGAAGTCCTTTCTTTTGCAAATCAAGAGCATTCGAAATCATGGCGCTGTCAAACACTTCGATTTCTGGCTTGATGTCATTTTTCAGCATGAAACCAGCCATGTATTCGACCAGTTTAGGATCATTCGCATTGACACTGGACGGAAAGTTGGATGATCCGGTCGCCAAACTGGCTGATTCAGGATTTAACTTCAGTGCCTCGCAGCGTGCCTCATCTGATTTACCGCCGCGAGCCCCGGTAGAAATCTGTTTAATGATCGGGCAACCCGCCTCATTGAGCAAGCGCACCGTTTCAGCAAAATATTTCATCTCCGTCGTTGGAAGATTCTGCTCATCACGGGCGTGAATATGGGCGACGGATGCTCCCCTCTCATAGCAGGAAATAATGTCATTGGAAATTTCGGCGGGTGTTAGCGGAACGTACTGCGTCATCGCCTTTGTTGGGACATTCCCTGTAGGCGCCAAAGTGATAATCAGTTTTTCCACAATCTCATCCCCTCAAAAGACAATTGCAACGTTTGTTGCTATAAATTATAGTGCACAACGTACGTTTCACACAATATTGCTTACCCGATGGGAGAACAATTCATGACGGCTATTATTCATCGTTCCCTGCTGGCCACGCCATTGGTCGCGGAAACGGCAATGGGCATGTACATCATCGACAAGCAGGGAAAAAACTATATCGATGCCAGCGGAGGCGCGGCGGTCTCCTGTCTCGGTCATGCCCATCCGGATGTGCTGGAGGCTATGCACGCCCAGGTCGACAAGCTGGCTTACGCCCATACGAGCTTCTTCACCAGCGACGTGGCCGAGGAACTTGCCGACTTTCTCGCCAAGGTTGCACCGGCCGGACTGGACAAGGTCTATTTTGTTTCGGGCGGATCGGAGGCGATTGAAGCGGCATTGAAGATTGCCCGGCAATATTTTGTCGAGATCGGGCAAGCGGATCGTACCGTATTCGTGGCTCGGCGCCAGAGCTATCATGGCAACACCCTCGGCGCCTTGGCCGTGGGCGGCAATGAATGGCGCCGGAAACAGTTTGCGCCAATACTGATGGATGTGGGTCGCGTATCACCCTGTTACGAGTACCGTGACCGGCGCGATGACGAAAGCCAGGACGCCTACACACAGCGACTGATCGTGGAACTTGACGAAAAATTCCAGGAAATCGGGCCGGATCGCGTCATTGCCTTCGTTGCCGAAACGGTCGGCGGGGCCACGTCCGGTGCGCTTCCCCCGACGCCGGGTTACTTCAAGGGCGTACGCGAACTCTGCGACCGCTACGGCATCCTCTTTATTGCTGACGAGGTTATGTGCGGCATGGGCCGCACCGGAAGCTTGTTTGCCGTAGATCAGGAAAATGCCATTCCCGATCTCGTGACCATTGCCAAAGGTCTAGGCGGCGGCTATCAGCCGATCGGCGCGTTTCTGGCCCAGTCAAAAATCATCGATTCGATCCGCAAAGGCAGTGGCCTGTTCCAGCATGGCCATACCTATATCGGGCATCCTGTGGCCTGTGCCGCTGCCCTGGCCGTGCAGAAAGTCATTCAACGAGACAATTTGCTGGCTGCCGTAAGCGAAAAAGGAGCCTACCTGCGCAAGTTGCTGAGCGAACGTCTGGGCGCTCATCCGAATATTGGCGACATCCGCGGGCGTGGTCTTTTCATGGCCCTGGAACTTGTGCAAGACCGTGCGCGCAAAGCTTCATTCGACCCATCCCTCAAGCTGCATGCCCGGATCAAATCGCAAGCCATGGGCAATGGGCTTCTTGTTTATCCGATGGGAGGAACCATTGATGGCCAGATCGGCGACCACGTACTTCTCGCACCTCCTTTCATTGCCACAAATTCAGATCTGGAGAAGATTGTCGACCTCCTCGCTGTTTCGATCCGGCAGGCCATCGACACCGCCTTGAAGCAATAGCCCCCTTCGTTCGCTGCCCCTCCGTTCGGGGACGGCAGCGAACGCCAAGGTGATCAACCGCGCCAAGTCGGGTAGCGAAGAGGCTGAGTTAACTCGACCCGACTTGCTTACAACTTGAGACAAATTATTACAAAGCAACTCTAGTCCCCAATCCTGGCTGTGCGTTAACAGGGGTATGGATTGTTCCAACCGGAGTTGCCATGAAAAAAATACTCAGTATCGTCATCGCTGTGATCATGCTCACAAGCCTATCGGCGTGTATGGTTATGCCGATCTATGACCGTCCGCACTATGGTGGATACTCCGGACATCACTATCACCATGAAAGATGGGGCCATCGGCGTTGGTGAGCCGCGCAGAAGTCACGTTATCAGAGTGGCTTGTCCTGAGCGATAAGCCGACAGTTCTCCCCCCAGACCGCACCACTGCCAAGCCTGATAATTGATTCCTCTCAGTCATACATAAGCCTCCATCAATCGGCGTAGTTGTAGGTGACATTTCGAACCTTCCCTCCTTCAAGCTCAACGCGGCAGGCATGACGGCCCAGCGTTCTGGCCTCGGCAAGGTAGGTCAGCCTTGTCCCGGAATCCAGATACCGCAGAGGACCGAGGTCATGGCGCTCGGCGAATGCCATTAACTGGCCGACATCCATGCCCGGCGTGATCTGGCGGCACAACTCAGCCACCCGTTCTCGGCCCGTTGCCGCCGAATAGATGAAATACGCCACCCCGAACAAGACCATTGTGCTCGTGATTCTGGAAATCATTTGCCACAGGGTCAGCCGTTCCACTTGGGCGGCGGCATTGCCTCCCGACCGGCGCACCAGCTTGTTCAGCGGCCCCTTGTGCAGCCAGATGAATCCACACAGCCAATACAGACAGGACGAGGCAAAGAAGTTCGCCTCGCGCAGGGCAAGCGCCTCCGGCTTGACGCTGAGCCAATACAGCCAGTAGCAGCCATCCACCGTGAAGTAATACCAGAACAGCGCGAGCGGAATCCAGCGCCAACGCCTATCCTTAAAGACATGTACGGACCAGGGCGCGGTCAGATAGGTCAGCATGGCCATGACGAAGCTGATCGTATAGTCCCAATCGGGCACACTGTAGTAGTCGGCTCCGGCCACCAGCAATCCAAGGCCGATAACGAAGCTTGCCAGTTTCCATGGACGCAGATAGTCAACGATGAATGCTTGCATAGAGCGATCGTTGCATAATCAGGGGTATAGAGCTAGGTTAACGATAACCCAATCGCGATCCATTGATGGCGCAGGCTTGCTCGGCGGCAAGCCGAGGCAGGATGAGTGATGATTCTACAACTATTTGGTTTTCTGGCCCTCTTGGCCGCTGGCGCAGCGTTCGTCATGCACATGCACACCAGCTACGCGACCCAGGGCGGCGGCCTGGGCCAAAACCCCTGTGTGGCAGCGGCCACCATCCAGGTGCCGCTGATGACCATGCTCGGACTCACGCTCCTGAACAAAGCGACAGGACAGTTCGATTTACAGTGGTGGCAATGGCTGTTGATCTGGCTCATCGAAAGCGTTTTCGTCGCGGCGGCAACGATCTGGATTGGCAATTTCGCCTACAGGAAAGCCCGGAGAAAGCCGGAATGATCACCTGAGGAGCGCTGACAGCCATGATCTCGCCAAGCGTTATTGAGGGTAATCTTCTTGACCAGGACGTGGACGTTATCGTCAATGCCTGGAATCGAAACATCATTCCCTGGTGGTTGCTTTTGCCCCAAGGCGTATCAGGGGCGATCAAGAAGCGTGGGGGTTATCAGCCGTTTGTCGAACTGGGAAAGCGTGGCCCGATTCCCCTGGGTGGAGCTGTCCTGACCTCAGCAGGACGACTGCCTTACAAAGCCATCATCCACGTCGCCGGGATCAGCATGCTATGGCGCTCATCCAGGATGTCGATTCAGGGTTCGGTGGAGTCCGCCATGGCTCTGGTGAATCAGCATGGCTTTGGATCGGTGGCGTTTCCGGTCATCGGTGCGGGAACGGGCGGATACCCACAGGCGGACGCCTTGCAACTGATGCTCGACGCCTTTGCAAGAGTGACGTCACCGGCATCGGTCGCCGTGGTTCGTTATCGAGAGATGAAGGGGGTTCAATTCTGCGCTTTCCCGTAGCGGCAAATCGGGAATTGACTAAGGAATCGTTGCGGCTTGCCGATCCGATGCAACTTCCAGATTGCGCCTGCCGTCCTGAAAACATACCACCGGCAGATAAACCTGGCGAAATTCCAGGGGCATTCGTCGGGCATTGCCGCTGCTCAGTTCAATGCACACGAGTTCCCATCGGCCTCTCAGGATCGTTGCGTGGTCGGCCTCACGCACAAGCTGAAATCGACGTTCCAGCGTGAGTTTGCCGTCACTGGCGGTCAACCAGGTGCCCAGGATCAACTTGTCGCCAAGGGAACTCGGAAGCAGATAGTCGTACTCTCCGCGTCGAATAGCCATCCCGCGATCCAGACGGTGGTAGTCGCTTATGTCGAGGCCAATCGACTTCGAATGTGACCATGCAACAGCCTCACACCACTGTACATAAACGGCATTGTTCGTGTGATTCAGCCCGTCTATTCCGCTGGCGGAGGGTGTGATCGATACTGTGAAGGGATCAGGATAATCCCAAGGATTTTCGTCCTCTGTGTCGATGGATGTTCCTGACCGGGTATTTGCCATGTTGACCTGACCCACATGGGTCCAGTGAAAGTATGAAATTGAAGCAGACCGGAGTCCAGATTACAAGCAGTGTTCCATCAAGAAAAAACGTACTCCAGCCATGGGCGTATCGTTACAAACCGCCCAATTCCTGACGGATCGCGGATAATAAACCAGTTATTCGCCTATTTACTCGGGCAACGCATTATCCTAAGCTTTCTTCCAGGTGTTCCACCTCGTCTTGACTGCAAGATGCATCGTGCTGTTTGCAACCGGCGTATCCTGATGACAGATGTGGAATGCACATTACCCAAAAACATAATTCCTCACATTTCGGCGCCAGGAAAACCATGAAGGTCAGAAGACGCTTAGCATTCGGATTTGCACTAATGCTCAGCCTGTCTTTCGGACTCAGCCTGGCCGACGCTTCTTTGACAGGCAGCAGTGTCGAAAGTCGAAGTTGGCGCACTGCACCGCGGCACTCGGCAGGTATCGCCCCTGACCCTGTACAGCAGACCGATATCGCCATTGTCCAGGTGTATGCAGCTTCAACGTATGGCTGGCGTGGTCTTTTTGCAGTACATCCCTGGATCATCTACAAAAGATCGGGCGAAACCGCCTTCACCCGCCATGACGTGATCGGATGGAGCGGGCATGATGTGGTCCAGCGGAATTACGCGCTTCCTGACGGGCTTTGGTTTGGAGCGCAGCCCAAGGTCCTGGTAGACCATCGGGGTGACGGCGTCGATGCCATGATCAGCCAGATCGAGACAGCCATAAAAAGTTATCCTTATGCGGAGTCCTACCGCAGCTACCCGGGGCCCAATAGCAACACATTTCTTGCCCACATCGGACGCGAGGTTCCCACCTTGAGGCTCGATCTGCCAGCCAATGCGATCGGCAAGGACTACCGTCCGATCAGCCGTCCAATTGGGCTGTCACCTTCAGGAAGTGGCGGACAAATTTCACTTCTCGGCTTGCTGGGGCTGAGCGTCGGGCTCGAGGAAGGCATTGAGATGAACATTCTGGGGCTGAATTTCGGTCTCGATTTCAATAGCCCTGGTCTGCGCTTGCCATTTGTTGGGCGACTGGGGACGGACGACACGACTGTCTCAGGCAAGGCAGCGCCCTGACAAACCATGCGCAAACCCCATTCATGATCCCTGCAGGCCGGCCTCGGGTATGCACCTGCTCTGACCCTGGCCGAAAGGACCCGCAAGCTGGTCACTGAACGCTTCGCGCGATGACCTTGGCGGCTCTACCACATCGGGATGCAGTCCGCGTAGCATTCAGCGGTCAATCGTCGACAAGCCCGCAGCCGAGTAGCGAGGCCCCAAAATATTTTCCGGCGCCAACG
Source organism: uncultured beta proteobacterium (assembly GCA_903910495.1). Next base: position 6,569 of record CAIVZW010000492.1, on the reverse strand, counting down.
CGTCATCGAGCATCTTCATTTGCGCCTGATCGATCTCGATCGCCGTGGCAGCCACATTCTCTTCAAGATATTGCCGCCGTTTGGTGCCAGGTATCGGCACGATGTCCGCGCCCTTGAGCAACAACCAGGCCAGCGCAATCTGCCCGGGCTTCGCATGTTTGATTGCAGCAATATCGTGGACGACCTGTGCCGCCTTCATATTGGCGTCGAAATTTTCGCCCTGATAGCGCGGATCGTTGTGTCGGAAATCAGTGTCCGGATAGTCTTCGGCACGCTTGACATTGCCGGTCAGGAAACCCCGACCCAAAGGAGAAAAAGGCACAAGACCAATGCCCAGTTCGCGCAGAACCGGGATCACCTCGGGTTCCAGATTCCGCTCCCATAACGAATATTCGCTCTGCACTGCGGAAACCGGGTAGACCGCGTGGGCCCGGCGGATATTGGCTGCACCGGCCTCGGACAGGCCGAAATAGCGCACCTTGCCCTGTTTGACCAGATCGCCTACCGTACCAGCCACCTCCTCGATCGGCACGGCCGGATCAATACGGTGTTGATAAATCAGATCGATATAGTCGGTACCAAGCCGACGCAAGGATCCATCCACCGCTTCACGGATATGCTCGGGCCGGCTATTTCTTCCGGTGCCGGCCTGCTTTCCGTTCTCGATTCGTAAGCCGAATTTGGTGGCGATCACCACCCGGTTGCGCCGCCCCTTGAATGCCCGACCAAGCAGTTCTTCGTTGGCAAAAGGGCCATAGACCTCGGCCGTGTCGAAGAACGTGCACCCGAGGTCTATGGCGTGATGCAATGTTGCGATCGACTCGCGCTCATCCGCCGGACCATAGTTCTGGCTCATGCCCATACAGCCAAGGCCAATCGCCGATACCTCAAGACCCTCGCTGCCCAGTTTGCGTTTCAGCAAAGTCATGATGCCCGTCCTCCTCGAAAACAAGCATTGTAAAGGATTCGCTCAAGCTCCGGAGACGACGTGCTGCTTGATCGCGATGCGTCGTCGGCGTACATACAGGCGTTTTTCAGAGACTTGAAAGCCGTTGCGCACATATAGAGAATCGGCTGTATTTGAGTAAATAAAGATCGATTTCACTTCACCGGCCACCTCGATCAACGTGTCCAGGATGGTTTGGCCTATGCCTTGTCGCTGATAATCGGGACTAACCGCCATATTGTTGATATACGCCAACACGGCCCCGTCAGAAAGCATGCGGCCAAAACCAACCAGCCTCCCTGAATCCCGGGCCGTTACATACGCTGTAGATCCTGAAATGATGTGGGCCAGCTCTTGCGCAGAGTAGGTACTATTGCTGGCAGCAAAAAGCAATCTGTCAAGCTCCTCTGTTTGCAGATCAGCAGAAATTGAATATTGAATTTTCATATGCATGGAAATAACGCTCCCAATCATCCCAAAGGATATTTTATTGGCATTTGACACTGGTGTTAAGCTCTAATATATACACTTCAGGATTTCAAGAATTCATCGCATGATCGTACTCAGCCCACATGATCGCCTGCCCCGCCACGGTCTTCTGCTGCTGGCAGCACTGTCCTTATTCTGGGGGATCAACTGGCCCATCATGAAGATCGTCATGTCGGAAGTGCCTCCACTCTACTTCCGGGGCTCATGCCTGATAGCCGGAGGGATAGGCATGCTGGCCATTACCGCTGCAAGCGGCAACGCCATTCGCGTTCCAAAAGGCCACTGGGGACGGCTGCTGTTGCTTTCACTGTTCAATATCGTTGGCTGGAGCGTGTTGGCTGCCTACGGTGTATTGCTGCTGCCTTCCGGACGTGCAGCTTTGCTTGGCTTCACCATGCCGCTTTGGGGTTCCATATTATCCGTCTGGATCCTGGGTGAAAGAATCACAATCAGGCGTTCATTCGGTCTGGTTCTGGGGCTTGCAGGAATCGTCGCGCTCATGGGCGGCAGTCTGCAAGGAATGATGCAAGCACCTGCCGGAGTTGCCTGCATGCTTCTGGCTGCCTGGAGTTGGGCCCTCGGAGTAGTGCTTCTCAAGCGTTTGCCAGTGGCCATGCCGACAACCGCCTTAACCGGCTGGACAATGCTGCTGGGTGGCCTTCCCATACTGTTGGCAGCCATCCCGCTGGAAACGTCACGCCTGATCTTTCCCAGTTTCTGGCCGGCCTTTGGGCTGGTCTATAACGTGCTCTTTGCCTTCATGTTCTGCTACTGGGCCTGGAACCGCATTGTGCTCATGGTGCCGGTCGCTGTCTCATCGCTGTCCTCTTTAACAACCCCTCTCATTGGCGTGGTGAGCGGCATAGTCCTTTTAGGCGAACCTCTGGGTTGGCGCGAAGCCTTGGCAGCCCTGCTGATTCTGTCCGCTGTAGGAACGGTTTCGCTTAAGCGCTGAGATCGCCAGATTGAATCAATGCAACATCTGAACTCCGAAGTCACTTCGCCAACTTCTTCCCTTACTTGAAGCTTCTATTTACAAGCCATCGCTCAACTCTCGGAGATAACTTTTCTAAGTCGTTGTATGGAAAGTCTGATTGCCCTGACCGGCGTCTTTTTTGGTTCGCTGCTTTGGGATGTTCTTTTCGGCGATGGCATTCAAAATGATGATTACTTTGAAGCCATGACTGCAGGTCTTCTTGCAGCAGCCATTCAGCGGGGCCTTAGTTTGTTGCATCGCAAAAAGGATAACTAGGCGATGCCCAGCGTCTGCTCTCCAAACACCTGACTGTCCGCTCCGGCTATCGTGAGTTTGAATTTGGAGCGTGTGAAAGCTGTTATTGGTTCTGCACCTTTGTTTCTTTCGCTTATCTGGAAAGAATGAGCATTGCCGGTGCCGCAGGTATCTCCGTAGAATAGGTATAACAGGAGGTAGCCATGGAGATGAAACGTATTAGTTCCGGGAAACTGCGCGCTATTGGATACGAACCGCGGGCGCGTATATTGCGAGTTGAACTCAACGATGGAAGCGTGATTGATTATTCAGGGGTCGGGGACGAGGTCTGGCGTCGGTTGTCGACCTCCGGCTCGGCGTGGAGTTATTACCGCGACAGTATAGAAGAGGAATTCTCCGGCCGTAGTGTTGCAGCGAATTCTCAGAAGAAATCCAATCCGCTTGACGAACTCTTCAAATAACAGAGATAGCGGCCGCAAACCTTTGGCCGGAGACGTGAAGTTTATGGAAGGAGCAACGCATGAAGTATCCCTTCGGTAACGATCCGAAAAAAATAGACGCATATAAAAAGTTCTGGTCGCGCGAAGAGGTCAAGAGGCCGATCGTAGGCTTCACTTTCAAGAGTTGGTTTCCGCTCGACGAGTATCAAGCGTCCGCAGTCTGGCCGAAAGACACCTATCTGACTCCGGAGATGATCCATCCGGAAGAATTTCTCGACGACCAGGAACGGATTCTTTCGGAAGCCGATCGCATCGACGACGACATCCTGCGCGGCGCTACGCCCTCGCAGGCCGTATTCTGGTGCTGCGGTGCCCTCGGCGCGAAGATGCGCATCATGCCGGGCAACGTCGTCCCCGAGGATCGAAGCCTTTCCTGGGAAGAAACCGAAAAAACCTGGCTGAATCCCGAAGAGCATCCCTGGTACAAGAAGTACATGGAATTCATCGACGCACTGGTCGAGCGCAGCGCCGGACGCTATCCGATTTCCCACAGTACGATCGTCGGCCCGCTCGATTTTGCCATCAATATCCGCGGCCACGAGCAGGCGGTTGTCGACCTGATGGAAGATCCCGAGCCGGCATCGAAGTTTCTTGAGCACGGGGCTGATTTTTTCATCAACATCACCAAGGCGGCGTGGAAGCGTATTCCGCTCTACCACGGCGGCTGGTTCGACGCACAGTATCAGCTCTGGGCGCCCGGCCCTATCGCCCGCATGCAGGAAGACGCCGTCGCAGTGATGTCCCCCGATCTGTACAAGCGCTACATCAGGCCGGTTGATGAGAAAATTGCCAAGGCCTTTGCGTGTTCATTCATGCACCTGCACTCGACCTCAATGTTCGTACTCGACCATATCCTTGAGATTGACGCGCTGAAGTGTCTACAGATCAACAACGATGTCGCCGGCCCCCCGCTGACGGAAATGATTGCGTATTTCCGGAAAACACAAAAAAGCGGCAGGTCTCTGCTGATCCGCGGCTCCTTCACCAGCGACGAGATGAAGTTCCTGATCGACAATCTGGATCCGCGCGGTTTGTACCTCAATATCATGATTCAGGATGAAGCAGAGATCGACCCGTTGAAAAAGATTGCCGGAATGTGAGGGCCAAACGGCGCGTTGTCGGTCTCCGCCGGCGCCGAACCGTTAACATTGAACAGGCAAGTAATGTTAAGGATGAAATCGTACCTGTCGGTGACGCCCACCGAATGTATGCCAATGGTCGGCCGGATCAGGGGGCCTTGTGGATCGTTGATGGTGGGCACATCCTTACCGTTGAACATGACATTCAACTAACTAAGCGAAGTACGCCATCAGGCCGGGACGCCTGAGCGTCAGGGTGGCGTGCTGGTAGGTCTGGTCTTGCTGGTCAAGAACATAGCACTCGGAAAATACAACATCAGGTTTTCTGCTCGGTGAATACGACTTCACGTTTTTTGCGTACGGCGGGTGCGACGACGACGATGAGCAGCGCGGCGGCGAGCAGCAACATGACCAGCGATACCGGCCGCGTCAGGAAAACGGTGAAGTCGCCGCGCGAGAGCACGAGCGCACGGCGCAGGTTTTCCTCGAGAATCGGGCCGAGGATGTAGCCGAGCAGTAGCGGTGCGGGTTCGCAGCCGAGCTTGATGAAAATGTAACCGAGCAGTCCGAAAACGATGGCGACCCAGACGTCGAACATATTGTTGTTGGTGCTGAAGGCGCCTATCGTGCACACCAGCAGGATCATCGGATAGAGCAGCCGGTAGGGAACGCGCAACAGTTTGACCCAGATGCCGATCAGCGGCAGGTTGAGAATCACCAGCATCAGGTTGCCGAGCAGCATGCTGACGATCAGTCCCCAGAAGAGATCCGGATTGTTCGTCATGACCTGCGGGCCGGGCTGGATGTCATGAATGATCAGCGCGCCGACCATCAGCGCCATCACCGCGTTCGATGGGATGCCGAGGGTGAGCATCGGGATGAACGAGGTTTGCGCGCCGGCGTTGTTCGCCGACTCGGGACCGGCGACGCCTTCGATCGCACCCTTGCCAAAGCGCGACGGGTCCTTGGCCATGCGCTTTTCGATCGTGTAGGAGGCAAACGACGACAGCGTCGCGCCGCCGCCCGGCAGAATACCGAGCAGCGAACCGACCGCGGTCCCGCGCAGGATGGCGGGGAAGGCCTGCTTGAATTCGGCCCATTTGATCCACAGGCTGTCGATGTGCTCGGTGACCACGCCGCGACTCTCGGATTGTTCAAGATTGCCGGCAATTTCGGCGAAGGCGAACAAGCCCATCGTCACTGCGACGAAACCAATGCCGTCGATGAGTTCGGGGATCTCGAAGGAAAAGCGCGCGGTTCCGGTATTGACGTCGGTGCCGACGATGCCGAGCAACAGCCCGAGTATCGTCATCAGGATCGCTTTCAGCACCGAGCCGTGCGCGAGCGCAATCGCCGAAGAGAGGCCGAGGACCATCAGCGCGAAATACTCGGCGGCGTCGAAGCTGAGCGCGATCTCGGCCAGCGGCGGGGCAAAGGCGGCAATCACCAGCGTCGCAACGCAGCCCGCAAAAAGGGAGCCAAGGGCGGCAATGCACAGCGCCGCGCCGGCGCGTCCCTGCTTGGCCATCTGATAGCCATCGAGAACGGTGATAACCGACGACATTTCGCCCGGCAGGTTGACCAGGATCGCCGTCGTCGATCCGCCGTAGGACGCGCCGTAATAGATGCCGGCCAGCATGATCATCGCCGTCACTGGCGGCAGGCCATAGGTCGTCGGCATCAGCATGGCAATCGTCGCTACCGGACCGATTCCGGGCAGTACACCGATCAGCGTCCCGACCAGCGTCCCGACAAACGCGTAGAGCAGGTTGATCGGCGTAATGGCGACGGAAAGGCCGAGCGCCAAGTTGCTGAAAAGGTCCATTTAGCGAACTCCGGTAAGAAAGACAGGCCACACCGGCAAGGGCAGTGACAGGCCATAGACGAACACGACGACGGCGACGATGCCCTGGATCGCGCCGCTGAGGAGCGCCTCTTTCCAGTTGAACTCCTCGCTGGCGAACGACGCGATGAGGACCAGGATCACGCTCGCGAGCACAAGACCGAGCCGTTCTCCGACCAGGATGAAAACGCCGACGCTGAGCAGAATGATGAACAGCGGCCGCCAGTGCCAGACCGGCCGCGCCTCACTGCTGGCGCGAAAACCACGAAGGGCAAGCAGGGCGCCCATTCCGAGCAGCAGGATGCCGAGCACGCGTGGAAAATAGCCGGCGCCCATGCGCGCTGCCGTGCCGATCGTGTAGTCACCCGACAGCACCAGCGCGGCAAGACCAAACGCCATGAACAACAATCCGGCAAAAAAATCCTTGGGGTTGCCTATCAGCGGCATATAACCTCCTTGTGCGGGCTCAGCGAACCACGTC
>CAIVZW010000491.1 GCA_903910495.1 uncultured beta proteobacterium | reverse complement strand
CTCGATACGCCGGCGGGTGCGCATGAACTGCGTGTCAGCAGCGGGGACGAAACGAAAATACTGAATTTTCCCGTCAGCGCCAAGCGCTATCCCGAACAGCGCATCACGCTCAAGGATACGAGCAAGGTGCAGCTGTCTGCTGCCGATGAACAACGCGCCAATCGGGAAGTGGCTGCCATCCAGATTTTGAAGCGCCACTGGCGCACGGCGCAGGATACCGATCCGGCTTTCCGCCTGCCCGCCGAAGGACGGCTGGGCGGACGATTCGGCGTGCGCCGGTTTTTCAACGGCGAGGCGCGTTCGCCGCACAGCGGTCTGGATATTGCGGTGGCGCGCGGCACGCCGATCAAGGCCAGCGCCAGCGGCAAGGTGCTGGCGGTCGATGATTATTTCTTCAACGGGAAAACGGTATTTGTCGATCACGGCAACGGTCTGATCACCCTGTACTGTCATCTGGACCGGATCGACGCGCGGCCCGGAGACAAGGTAAGCAAAGGCCAGACCCTCGGCTTGTCCGGTAGAACCGGTCGCGCCAGCGGCCCGCATCTGCACTGGAGCGTCGTGCTGAACGGCGCAATGGTCGATCCGGAACTGTTCGTTGCGCCGGCAGATCAGCGCCGATAAACGGCGCTAGAAGCGTTCGTCCGGCTGCAGGAAACGCCACTGTCCGAGCGGCAGATCACCGAGTTTTACGCCGCCGATGCGCACCCGCTTGAGACCGACGACGCGCAGGCCAACGAGTTCGCACATGCGGCGAATCTGCCGTTTGCGTCCTTCGCGCAAGACGAAACGCAACTGGTCTGCATTGAGCCACTCGACTTTCGCCGGTTTCAATTTCCTGTCGTCGAGGCTGAGCCCGTGATTCAACAAGGCCAGCCCTGCGCCGTCGAGACTGCCCTCAACACGCACCAGGTATTCCTTGTCGACCTCGGAGTCCTCGCCGATCAACTGGCGCGCGACCCGGCCATCCTGCGTCAGCACGAGCAGCCCGGTTGAATCGATATCGAGCCGGCCGGCGGGTGCCAGCCCTTTCAGATGCCGCGGATGAAAAACCGGCGTATCCGGCGTAGCCAACTGATTCTCCGGCTGAATCAGTGTAACGGCAGGCGTAAAGCCGGGCTCAGGCTGGCCTGAAACGTAGCCCACCGGTTTGTTCAGGAGGATGGTCATCTGCCACGTCTGCTCGATCTGTGCTTCCCTGGACAGGGTGATTGTTACCGACGGATCGGCACGCGTACCGAGTTCATTCACACGCAGCCCATCGACAAAAACCCAGCCACGCTCGATGTAGCCGTCGGCGTCGCGCCGCGAGCACAGGCCGCGCTCGGCCATCAGCTTGGAGATGCGCGCGCCGCTTTGCACGCTGCCACTCGCGGCAGCGGGCCTGGGCGCCGCTGCAGGCGCCCTGGGCACGAGCGGCGCACGCGACGGCGTACCGCGCGGCTTGTCCTGCAAGTACCGCGCCTTGGCGGCGTAAGCTTCATTGGCCAGGGTAATTTCCGCCGCCGACTTGCGCTTCGGCGCAGCGCCACGTACCGTTCGCCGGTCCGTGCTGGCCGTCGCTTCATCGCTTCGGGTCTTGGCCGGCAAGCCCAGAGGTTTGCGGGGTTTATCGGCCATTGATCAACTGATGTCGAGCAATTCGACTTCGAATACCAGGGTGGCATTCGGCGGAATAACCCCGCCGGCACCGCGGGCCCCGTAGCCGAGTTGCGGCGGAATGGTCAACTTGCGCACGCCACCGACGCGCATGCCCTGAACGCCTTCATCCCAGCCGGCGATCACGTTGCGCTGGCCGAGCGGGAACTCGAAGGGTTCGTTGCGATCCTTGCTCGAATCAAATTTGCTTCCGTTGGTTAACCAACCAGTGTAGTGAACGCTCACGAACTGGCCGACAGAGGCCGTCTCGCCTTCGCCTACCGTGATTTCTTCAATCTGCAGACCGGATTCGGTTGTAGTGATGGACATGACTTCCCCTCGTTAACATGAGATATGGAGTTTAAACCAGCCTGACTGTTGCAGCCAGTTCAATGCGCTTCAATCAGGGGTAATAGACTCGTCAACTCTCGTTGCTGCTTTAAGCTAAACTTGACGTAACAAAATGTCGGGAAAAGACATCATGGATATTCGCGCTATCGTTGCACCCGTGATTACTGACAAAGTAGCGCTTGAAGAATTCATTGAGTCACTGAGTGACCATGCGCCCAATATCGAACGGGATATTTCACGCCTGAAGAGCACACCGGGTGATCGTGAGGTCATCAGCAGCCTTTTCCGCTCGATTCATAATATCAAGGGTGACGCCACGCTGTGCAAGGTTGACCTGGCTGTCTTCATCGTACACCCGATCGAAACAGTGCTTGCGCGTTTCCGCAACAACGAAATCGCTTTCAGCAACATCCTGGCCGAAGCGATATTGCTGGCTATCGACCGGCTGGATTTGGCCGCTGAAGGTCTGCTCTCCGGCAAATCGCTTGATGGTCTGCGCCTGCTGCCACTGGTTGAGTGGCTGGATAAACTTGCACTGGCGGCAGCGCCTGCAATTGACGAGTGCGCCTGCGAGTTGATTGAAGCCGTCACCGGATTTCGGCCTGCCATTGCGGCATCCGTGCCGATCCGCGGGAGAGACTCACCCATATCCAGCAAGTCCGTATCGCAAGCAGCCGACGATCTTCGCTTCTTCCGCACGCTGGCGGATCAGTTTGAGGCGCGCTCCCTGCTCTTCAAGGGTCGTACCATGCGTCTCCTGCGCCTGGCCATGGAAACCAACCAGATTATGGACAAGTCCGTTGATCCGATGCAACTGGAAGCGGCCGTATACATGCACGACATCGGAATGATGTTTCTCCCTGAATCCGTATGGTTGAAAGTGGAGCGCATGACGGAAGAGGAAAAACAGATTCTGCGTACTCATCCAGATTTCGCCGCCGGGCTTCTCTCGCGCATGGACGGCTGGAACGAAGCCGCCGAAATGGTGGCGCAACACCATGAAATGCCAGACGGTGAAGGCTATCCGTCGGGGATCGCGACCAAGCAGATTTGCGCTGGCGCAAAAATTCTGGCCATCGTGGACGCTTTTGAGGCCGTCATGCTCAAGCATATCAACCGTGGCAGAAACCGTTCGGTGTTGCGTGCCATCGCCGAAATCAATGCCTGCGATAACCAGTTTTCACCGGAGTGGATTGAGCCTTTCAATCAGGTCATCCGGCGCACGATCGAGGCTTGATGAGCGCACCGGCGACGATAGCCAGCGCTGACCTGCAGCGGCGCTTTGGTGGCGTGAAAAGGCTGTACGGCGCCGATGCTCTGCAACACTTCCAGGCCGCGCATGTTTGCGTCGTCGGCATCGGCGGCGTCGGTTCGTGGGCAGTGGAAGCTCTGGCTCGTTCCGCCATCGGCCAGATCACGCTGATTGACCTCGACATGGTTGCCGAATCGAACGTTAACCGGCAGATTCACGCGCTTGGCGAAGAGTTCGGCAAGGCCAAGACCAGAGCCATGGCAGAACGCATATTGGCGATCAATCCCGCTTGCCGGGTCAGTGAAATCGAGGACTTTGTTTCACCCGACAACCTCGACCAGTTACTCGACAGGAAATTTGACTTCGTGATCGATGCCATTGATCAGGTTCGTACCAAGGCCGCGATGATTGCCTGGTGCAAAGCTCACGGCATTCCTCTGATCACTGCGGGAGGTGCCGGTGGGCAGATCGATCCGACGCGTATAGCGATCAGTGACCTGGCCCGCACCATACAGGATCCACTGCTGTCCAAGGTGCGCGCTCTGCTGCGCAAGAAATACGGGTTTCCGCGCGACCCGAAAAAGAAATTTGGCATTCCGGCGGTCTTTTCCAGCGAACCGCTGCGCCACCCGGAGAATGGAGCCGCCTGCGACGAGGTGCAGATGCTGTCAGGCCTGAACTGCGCAGGCTACGGATCATCCGTGTGTGTAACGGCCCCCTTCGGCCTGTTTGCTGCGGGTGAAGTCCTGCGCCAGATCGCAACGGGGAAAGTTAAGGCTTGAAACAAGATCAGGATTGATTGTCGAGCCAGACGCCGAGACCCTGGGCGTTGAGTTCCAGATCGTTGGCAAAGACTTCCCGAATCCTTGTCGCAGATAACGGGCACCCGGAACGTCTGCTTTCATCAAGGAGAAGTTGAGCCAGCCCCTCGCGTATTCTGGCATGCCGATTGGAACCCGTATCTTTCTCGCGCCGTGCGACGGTGACCTGGGCATCAACGAGGCGGTGCAATGCAACGCCTTTTGCGGCGACATCCCTGACCTGGCCAAAATGCGTGAGATAGATTGCCTGCGGCTGATAACTCATGAGCAGATCAATCGTTGCATGCATGGGACCAGGATCAAATTGAACAGGGGTTGTCGTCGGAAAAATGAGCTGACTCACATCAGGGTCGAATTCACCGTAGGAAACGCCAAAATTGTCCCCGGCAAAAATGTGTCCGGATTTTTCGTCGACAATAACGATGTGATGCCTGGCATGACCCGGCGTATCAAGACAGAGAAGCTGTCGCCCGCCCAGATCGATGCACAACTCGTGTTGCGCCTCGATAATCCGACCCGCATCGATCGGCAGTACCTCGCCGTACAGACGGCGAGTCGCTTCGACTCCATAGACGCCAACGGTGCCTTCAATCAGTCTGGATGGATCAGCCATGTGCTTCGAGCCGCGCGGATGAACAACCAGTTGCGCATTGTTGAAGTGTTTCATCATTAATCCCGCGCCGCCCGCATGATCAAGATGGATGTGGGTCAGAATCACGTAATCCACATTTTCGGGGGCAACACATAACTCATCGAGTGCCGCCAGGGCATTGGGCAAGGAAGAATTGCACCCGGTATCAACGAATGCGGCCCGACCGTTTTCGATGATCAGGTGAATCGCCGCCAGTTTCGGGCGCAGGTAATCCGCATCGATGGCGGAAATACCGTGTTCATAAGGTATCAACTTGCTCATGGGCTATTTTTGAATGAAAGTTAGGCCTTTGGTTTTCACGGATTCACGAATTCGTGCTGATCCGTGCCCTGAAATTTTTACGAAACTTCGCGACTTTCGGCGCAACAACTATCTGACAATAACCGGTATCGGGGTTTCTGCTGAAATACTGCTGGTGGTAGTCCTCAGCCGGAAAGAAAGGGGCTTCGGGCAGCACTTCGGTTACTACGGGGGCATCCCACAGATTTTGTCCTTCCAGCCTGTGCAGCACGGAAATCGCCGTTTCTTTCTGTTTGAAGGAATGGTAAAAAATAACTGAACGATATTGTGTGCCGAGATCGTTGCCCTGACGATTCAGCGTTGTCGGGTCATGCATCACAAAAAACATTTCCAGCAATTCTGCGTAGCTTATCTTATCGGGATCGAACACGACCCGCACTACCTCGGCGTGACCCGTATTTCCCTCACAGACGGAACGATACGTGGGATTATCGACAAGCCCGCCGCAATAGCCCGAAACGACCGACTCCACACCGGTCACCTGCTCAAATACGGCCTCAAGACACCAGAAGCACCCGCCGCCCAGTGTTGCAATCTCTCGATTGTATTCCGACATGGCATTTCTCCGAACAAGTCATCAGCATCAGACTGACTATTCGGGAAAAAGCTCCCGATAAAGCGAGTGGCTGGCAAAAGCCAGCACGGGGAAAGTCAGTAAAAAAAGCGGGAAGATGATGATGCTGCAGATGATCGTTACCGAAAGAATCATTGCCCACAATAGACTGGGCGCCAGATTGGCAAACACCGCGGCAACGCTTAAGGCCACCGCGCGGCGAAGTCCTGCACGGCGATAGTAGAGAAGTGGCACTGAAAAAGCTGAAATCGCAAAGATAAGGAAGGCCAGAAGAGCTCCGAGCATGGAACTCCAGAGCAGGAATGAAAGTACATTTTCTGCTGGAGAAATAATCGCCATCAGGGTTGAAGGGGTACGTCCGACAATGAATCCGTATAGCGTCGCGACATTCGTGACCCAAATAATGAAAAGGACGGCGCAGACCAGGGCAATAACCAGCATTTCACGTGAGGTGCGTGAGAAACCGCGGGCAATATCTGAAAAGCTGCAGTCTTCTCCGCGTTCAAGACAATCTGCCATCGCGAAAAACCCCAACAGAAGTACAGGGCCAAGCAGCATGAATCCACCTGCCAGCGGGAATATCATCGGTGCGAAACTGGCTCGCACAATTCCGACAAAGATCAGTATGCCAATAAGGGCAAAGATCATTGCGTAAGTGACACTTAAGGACCGGGTTTTCAGGAACATACCCCACCCCTTCCTGATCGCTCCGCAAAGGGAAGCGGTCGTCAAACAAGTGCAGACGGGATCATTATTTACAGCCATGGAGACTCCGATGTGATTACGTGCATTCTGACAGAATTGACCTGAGATAAGGCATCTGGTTCCCATAAAGCACGAAGCCCTCGCCACGGTTATGTGGGGAGGGCTTGGTGTTGGGGAGCCTGGCGGTGACCTACTTTCGCACACGTAGTATGCACTATCATCGGCGCGACTTCGTTTCACGGTCCTGTTCGAGATGGGAAGGGGTGGGTCCAAAGTGCTATGGCCGCCAAGCATAACTTGTAGGCAACACGCCTCATGGCCTGTTGCGCAAAATGGGAAGAAGGATTTGGTAAATCTGTTTGGTTGTGATTGTTTTTTATAACGATGAGGTGCTGCTTAAGGTTATAGGATCAAGCCTCACGGGCAATTAGTATCAGTTAGCTTAACGCATTACTGCGCTTCCACACCTGACCTATCAACGTTGTGGTCTTCAACGACCCTTCAGGGGGATCAAGTCCCCAGGGAAAT
>CAIVZW010000490.1 GCA_903910495.1 uncultured beta proteobacterium | reverse complement strand
GGTGATCTCGGGAGCTTGCTTGGGCAATTGGTACTTTATCCGCAGGTATTAATCAATGTGCCGCTGGTCAAGGGTTTTTCCTGGAAGGATCAGCCGCGGATCAGTGCCGCCCGACAGGAAGTTGAAGCAAGCCTTGATGGAGAAGGTCGCGTGCTGCTGCGCGCCTCGGGAACCGAGCCCCTGTTGCGGGTTATGGTTGAAGGACGTGATGCGGAAAAAGTACAGGCGGCGGCTGAACAACTCGCCGCAGCCGTGCGTGAAGCAGTTTCATTGTGATGTAACAGAGACGTAACATTCGCCGGATAGACTCGCCTTGTTGCATGAGGTTTTGTTAAGTCTAACTAAGGAGAATGCTGCATGAAGATTACGAAATTCGCTGCTGCTGTTGTGGCGTTGGCGCTGTCAGGACTTTTTGCCTCAGGGTTGGTTCAGGCTCAGGCGCTGGTCAAGATTGATGGCTCGTCCACGGTTTATCCGATTACCGAAGCGGTTGCCGAAGACTTTCAGAAATCCAAGAATAATAGTGTTCGCGTGACCGTTGGTATTTCCGGTACTGGCGGGGGCTTCAAGAAATTCTGCCGCGGTGAAACGGATATTTCCGATGCTTCCCGGCCGATTACCAAGAAGGAAATGGAAGATTGCAAGGCTTCCGGTGTGGAGTTCATGGAATTCCCGGTCGCCTACGATGCGCTGACTGTGGTCGTCCACCCCAAGAACGACTGGGCCAGAAACATGACGGTTGCCGAACTCAAGGCCATCTGGGAACCCGCTGCGCAAGGCAAGATCACCAACTGGAAACAGGTTAACCCGGCCTGGCCGGATCGTCCCCTTAAGCTCTATGGCCCCGGTGCGGATTCGGGCACCTTCGAGTACTTTACCGAGGCCATCAACGGCAAGTCGAAGGCGACGCGCGGCGATTTCACTGCCTCCGAGGACGATAACGTGCTGGTGCAGGGCGTTTCCCGTGATCTCGGCGGGCTAGGATACTTCGGTTTTGCCTACTACATCGAGAACAAGGACAAGCTGGGTGCGGTTTCAGTGGTTGCCTCTCCGGGCAAGCCGGCTGTGGCACCGTCGCTGGAAACCGTGATCAACGGAACTTATCAGCCCCTGGCTCGCCCGATCTTCATCTACGTCAATGCCAAGTCAGCCGACAAGCCTGAAGTGAAGGAGTTCGTCGAATACTACATGAAGCACGGCGAGAAACTGACCAAGGAAGTCAAGTACGTTCCGCTGCCTGCCAAGGCGTATGCCTATAACCTCGACCATTTCGTAAAGCGCGCCAAGGGCACCAAATTCGGCGGCGAGAATAAGGTCGGAATGACCATTGAAGAACTGATGAAGCTAGAAGCCAAGTAAGACTCAACGATGCCCTCCGGCCTGACCGGAGGGTTTCTGTTTAATCGGTTAGATTTGAGGGCCTGTTGGTGAATTTACATGCAACGACTGCCGGAAGGCTGGATGAAATGTCCGTACCCAGTGATCGACTAAGAATTGACCCTACTCGCCATATCAAAGAGCGTTTGATCGAAGCGCTTCTCTTTCTGGCGGCGTTTGTTTCGGTGTTCACGACGACAGCGATTGTTTATATCCTTATCAGCGAGTCCTGGACATTCTTTCAACATGTTCCACTGACCGATTTTCTATTCGATACCCAGTGGACGCCGCTTTTTGAAGATGCCCACTATGGCATCATGGTTTTGCTCTCCGGTACTATTACCAGTTCGCTGGTGGCTTTGCTGGTGGCGATTCCGCTGGGAACGATCATTGCCATTTATCTTTCCGAATTCGCACCTTTTGCTGTTCGAGAAATTGCCAAGCCGTTTCTTGAATTGCTTGGCGGTATTCCAACTATTATTTACGGCTACTTTGCACTGCTGTTCCTGACCCCTTTGCTGCAAAAAGTGTTTCCGGGTTTGCCGGGGTTCAACCTGCTTTCTGCCGGCATCGTCATGGGAATCATGATCATTCCCTACGTTGCTTCACTCTCCGAAGATGCCATGCGCGCCGTGCCCATGGCGCTGCGCGAAGGCTCCTACGCTACCGGGGCCACCCGTTTGCAGACCGCCTTGCGGGTGGTGGTGCCATCGGCCACCTCGGGGATCGCCGCAGCGTACATTCTGGGTGTTTCGCGCGCGGTCGGCGAGACGATGATTCTGGCCGTGGCGGGCGGCATGCAGCCCAATCTGACATTCAATCCGGCAGAGCCCGGCGCGACGATTACCTCGTTTATTGTGCAGGTGGCGCTCGGCGATCTGCCGCATGGCAGCATCGGCTATCAGACGATCTTCGCTGCCGGTCTGACATTGATGTTGCTGACCCTGGTATTCAATCTGATCGGCTTTTACATGCGCAAGAAGTATCGCGAGGTATATTGAAATGAATCAACAGGAATTGCAGGCTCTGCGCACGATGATCGTTGCGCACAAGCGCTGGGACCTGATGTTCGGTTTGCTCGGCATCCTGGCGCTGATGCTCGCCCTGATGACCTTCGCCGCGCTGTTCGCTGATATGGCGATCAATGGTCTGGGGCGAATCAGTATCGATTTCCTGACCTCGTTTCCCTCGCGGCGTGCCGAAAATGCCGGGATACTCTCGGCCTGGGTAGGGTCGGTTTTGGTGATGTTTGTGACGGCATTCGCTGCCGTACCTTTAGGAGTAGCCGCTGGCGTATATCTTGAAGAATACGCGCCAAAGAACTGGATCACGGACATCATCGAGATCAACGTCAGCAATCTTGCCGGTGTGCCGTCAATCATCTACGGTTTGCTTGCGCTCGGCCTGTTTGTCTATACCTTCGGCCTCGGGCAAAGCATCCTTACCGCTGGGCTAACCTTGGCACTGCTGATTTTGCCGGTGGTAATCGTTGCCACCCGCGAGGCGATCCGCTCCATTCCCCAGATAATCCGGGAGGGCGCCTATGCCTGTGGGGCGACAACCTGGCAGGTGGTCAGGGACCATATCGTGCCTTATTCCAGCGCTGGCATTTTGACCGGGGTGATTATCGGAATGGCTCGAGCCATTGGGGAAACGGCTCCGATCATTACCGTGGGGGCGCTGACTTTTATTGCCTTCCTTCCGACAGCACCCTTTGCCGGAGATCCGCCAGCAGGTTTGTTTGACTGGCTGCTTGCGCCCTTTACCGTGATGCCAATCCAGATGTTTAACTGGACTTCGCGACCTGAAGCGGCCTTTCTTAACAACGCGGCCGCGGCTGGCTTCATTCTTGTGCTGATGACGCTGACCATGAACGGTCTGGCCATCTGGTTGCGCTACCGTTTGCGCAAGAATATCAAATGGTAAGAGTGGGACGAACCCAAGGGATATTTGATGACATCAATGACTGAAACCGCAATTAACGAGACGCTTCCGCCGCTCAAGGCGCAGGCCAGGGATCTGAGTTTCTATTACGGAAATTTTCAGGCCTTAAAGAATATCAACATGCCGATTTACGAGAGAAAGGTAACATCCCTGATTGGTCCTTCAGGATGCGGAAAATCGACTTATCTCCGCTGTTTTAATCGCATGCACGATCTGTATCCGGGAAATCGTTACGT
This sequence comes from uncultured beta proteobacterium, assembly GCA_903910495.1. Next base: position 8,659 of record CAIVZW010000490.1, on the reverse strand, counting down.
TGGCGCCATCGATTTTCATCCGGATCGTACTGACCTCCTTTCACCAAAAGTCGATCCCATCGAGGTGCGCATGCGCATCAGCATGGTTTTTCAGAAACCCAATCCGTTTCCGAAATCAATATATGAAAATGTGGCTTATGGCCTACGGGTGAGGGGAGAGAGCGCACGCTCGGTGATCGACGACAAGGTTGAGGCTGCCTTGCGCAGTGCAGCTTTGTGGGGGGAAGTCAAGAATCGTCTCAAGGAACTGGGGGCCAATCTGTCGGGTGGCCAGCAACAACGCCTGTGCATCGCCCGTGCTTTGGCGACTGATCCGGAATTGATGCTGTTTGATGAACCGACTTCAGCACTCGACCCGATCGCAACGGCCAGTATTGAGGAACTGATCACTGAACTGAAGGAAAAGGTGACGATTCTGATTGTGACGCACAATATGCAACAGGCAGCCCGGATTTCGGACTATACCGCCTACATGTATATCGGGGAGATGGTCGAGTTCGGGGTGACCGATCAGGTTTTCATCAAGCCCAAGAAAAAAGAGACCGAGGATTACATAACCGGTCGTTTTGGCTAGTCAGAAATCAGCGGATCATCGGGGTTATCCTCAAGCAACGGTCGGTATTCTCCGGCCGTTTTTTTGACCTTGAAGAAAAGGATTGCAGGCAATTTTATTGACCAGAAGGGCTCTCTCTGGCTATAATCCCCCCCTTTTGCACAGGGTGTACCATGCGACAAAAGTTGGTAGCAGGCAATTGGAAGATGCACGGTGGGCTAAAGACCAACCTGCAGTTGCTTCAGGATGTCGTCGCTGGCGTTGCCGAATTGCGTGGCATGACGGCTGCGGTTTGTGTTCCTTTCCCGTATCTGGCACAGGCGCAGTCGGTGCTGAGCGGAACGTGCGTAAGTTGGGGTGCCCAGAATCTGAGCGAACAGGCACAGGGTGCTTTTACGGGTGAAGTCAGCGCCGCAATGCTGCAGGATTTCGCCTGTCGTTATGTTCTCGTTGGTCACTCCGAGCGGCGTGCGATCTACGGCGAGTCCAGTGCTCTGGTTGCCGAGAAGTTTGCTGCCGCACTGGCGGCCGGTTTGCGCCCGGTGCTTTGCGTTGGCGAAACGCTGGCACAGCGTGAAGCCGAGCAAACCGTCGAGGTGGTTTCGGCGCAAATGGATGCCGTGCTGATCCGTGTCGGCGTGGCCGCATTTTCCGGTGCAGTTGTTGCCTATGAGCCGGTCTGGGCAATTGGTACGGGTCGTACAGCGACCTCCGGGCAGGCGCAGGAAGTGCACGCGGCAATTCGCGCGCAGATCGCCAGCGCTGACGCCAAGGTCGCTGATGGACTGCAAATTCTGTATGGTGGCAGTGTCAAGCCGTCCAATGCGGCTGAACTGTTTGGCATGCCTGATATCGATGGCGGGCTGATTGGTGGCGCGTCTTTGGTGGCTTCTGATTTTCTGGCGATTTGTCGCGCAGCGGCTCTATAAAGAGGCAACATGGAATATCTGTTTTCTACAATTTTGCTGGTTCATATTCTGTCCGCGATCGGGGTCATCGGTCTCGTGCTGGTTCAGCACGGCAAGGGCGCTGATATGGGTGCAGCTTTCGGCAGCGGAGCCTCGGGTAGCCTGTTTGGTGCGACGGGATCGGCCAATTTCCTCAGCCGGACAACGGCCGTGCTGGCCGCCGTATTCTTCGCGACCAGCCTTACACTGGCTTACATTGCTTCCAACAAGCCAAGAACGACTGGCAGCGTGATGCAGGATACGGTAAAATCGCAGTCTGTTTCGTTACCGGCTGACGCGTCGGCCGATAAGGCGGGAAGCCCCGTGGATTCTGGCTCGAAGACAAAGGATATTCCGAAGTAAGTGCGTTGTAAGGCTGAGGTGGGATGGTGTTTTCCTCGTTAGAATCCTCCCTCGTCTGAATGTGGCAGTGCCGACGTGGTGAAATTGGTAGACACGCTATCTTGAGGGGGTAGTGACTTAGGTCGTATGAGTTCGAGTCTCATCGTCGGCACCAACTGGAGTTATCTGATAAGGGTGGCTCTGATTTGAAAATGAGCGATAGCGTGGCGGATCATGCTTGAAAACTACTTCCCGGTATTTGTCTTCATCCTGATAGGTATCGTATTCGGGATCGCACCCGTCATCACGGGGCTGATGGTGGCACCGCATCGCCCGAACAGCGAAAAGTTGTCGCCCTACGAGTGCGGCTTCGAGGCCTTCGAAGACGCCCGCATGAAATTCGATGTACGTTATTACCTGATTTCCATCCTGTTCATTCTGTTCGATCTCGAAGTTGCCTTCCTGATCCCCTGGGCGTCGATCTTCAAGGAGATCGTCCACACCGATTCGGTCAAGTGGTTCGGTTTTATCGAGATGCTGGTCTTCATCATCATTCTGGTCGTTGGCTATGTCTATGCCTGGGCCAAGGGCGCGCTGGATTGGGAGTGAACGATGGGTATTGATGGCATTCTCCAGGAAGGTTTCATTACTACGACAGCCGACAAGCTGATCAACTATATGCGCACCGGTTCCATGTGGCCGATGACCTTTGGACTGGCCTGCTGTGCGATTGAAATGATTCATGCCGGTTGCTCGCGCTACGATCTGGATCGTTTCGGCATTGTTTTCCGCCCCAGTCCGCGCCAGTCCGATGTGATGATCGTCGCCGGCACACTGACCAACAAGATGGCGCCGGCCATGCGCAAGGTATTCGACCAGATGGCCGAGCCGCGCTGGGTGATTTCCATGGGTTCCTGTGCCAATGGTGGTGGTTATTATCACTATGCCTATTCGGTTGTCCGTGGTTGTGACCGCATCGTTCCCGTCGATATCTATGTTCCCGGATGCCCGCCAACGGCAGAGGCGCTGATTTACGGCCTGATCCAGTTGCAGAACAAGATCCGCCGTACCAGTACCATCGCCCGCTAATCCAACCGAGAGTTCGGAGTTTTGACAATGTCCGCCAAGCTTGAAGTGCTTAGCCAGAATCTGCAAAAGCATCTCGGAGATCGAATCGGGGCGCTTCAACTCGCACTCGGTGAAATCACCATTGATGTTGATGCCAGCGATTATCTCGACGTAATGACGACCCTGCGCGATGAGCCGGAATTGCGTTTCGAGGAGTTGATGGACCTTTGCGGTGTCGATTACTCCACGTATGGAAATGGTAATTGGTCTGGCAAGCGCTTTGCCGCGGTCAGCCATCTGATTTCGATTACGCACAACTGGCGTCTCCGTGTTCGCTGCTTTGCGCCTGAAAACGATTTTCCTTCGGTGCCTTCCGTGGTTTCCATCTGGAATTCGGTGAGTTGGTTCGAACGTGAAGCCTTTGACCTGTACGGGATTGTTTTCCCGGGCCACGCCGATCTGCGCCGGATTCTTACCGACTATGGTTTTATCGGTCATCCATTCCGCAAGGATTTCCCCATTTCCGGTTATGTCGAGATGCGTTATGACCCCGATCAGCAACGCGTGATTTATCAACCTGTGACCATCGAGCCGCGTGAGGTCACGCCGCGAATTGTCCGGGAAGAGAGCTACGGGGATGTAGAAAATGCCTGATATCCAGAACTACACACTCAATTTCGGGCCGCAGCATCCGGCCGCGCACGGGGTTTTGCGCATGGTGCTCGAACTTGACGGTGAAGTCGTGGTGCGCGCCGATCCGCACATCGGTATGCTGCATCGTGCGACAGAAAAACTGGCTGAAACAAAAACCTGGGTGCAGTCGGTCCCGTACATGGACCGTCTCGATTACATGTCGATGATGTGTAATGAACATGCGTACTGTTTGGCGATCGAAAGCCTGGCGGGTATCGAAGTGCCGATCCGCGCGCAGTACATCCGCGTGATGTTCGACGAAGTAACACGTATCCTGAACCACCTGCTTTGGATTGGCGCGCACGGTATCGATGTCGGTGCGATGACCATGATGCTCTACGCCATGCGCGAGCGCGAGGATCTGATTGACTGCTACGAAGCCGTTTCCGGCTCCCGCTGGCACGCCGCATACTATCGCCCGGGCGGCGTCTATCGTGACTTGCCGGACAGCATGCCGAAATACAAGGCATCCAAGTGGAAGAGCGCCGCCAAGCTGAAGCAGATCAATGAGGCGCGTAGTGGAACCCTGCTCGACTTCCTGGATGATTTCGTCAGCCGTTTCCCCAAGCTGGTCGACGAATACGAAACCCTGCTGACCGATAACCGTATCTGGAAGCAGCGTCTGGTCAATGTCGGCATCGTGTCTCCCGAACGTGCCATGCAGTTGGGTTTTACCGGCCCGATGCTGCGCGGATCCGGGATCGCCTGGGACCTGCGCAAGAAACAGCCCTACGAGGTCTATGACCGCCTCGATTTTGACATTCCGGTCGGCGTGACCGGTGATTGTTATGACCGGTACCTGGTTCGTGTCGAGGAATTGCGCCAGTCGAACCGCATCATAAAACAGTGCATTGACTGGCTGCGTGTCCATCCCGGTCCGGTGATTAGCAATGACTACAAGGTGGCGGCCCCCCCGCGTGCGAGCATGAAGTCGAACATGGAGGAGTTGATTCACCACTTCAAGCTGTGTACCGAGGGTATGCACGTCCCTGAAGGGCAGGTGTACTCGGCTATTGAGCACCCGAAAGGCGAGTTCGGCATTTACGCGATTTCGGATGGGGCGAACAAGCCGTTCCGTCTGAAGATCCGTTCGCCAAGTTTCGTTCACCTGTCGTCAATGGATGAACTGGCGCGTGGCCACATGATTGCCGACGTGGTAACCATGGTCGGGACAATTGACATCGTTTTTGGCGAGATTGACCGCTGATGCTGACTACAGAATCCTTGAAGAGAATCGATCGGGAGATCGCCAAGTATCCGGCTGAGCAAAAACAGTCGGCCGTCATGGCGGCACTGGCCATTGCCCAGGAAGAGCAGGGCTGGTTGCCCACCGAGGCGATCGAATTTGTCGCCAACTATCTTGGCATGACACCGATAGCGGCCTACGAGGTTGCCAGCTTTTACAATATGTATGACCTGAAGCCGGTCGGGAAATACAAGCTGACGGTATGTACCAATCTGCCGTGCATGCTTTCCGGTGGTGTCGATGCCGGCGAATACCTCAAGCAGAAACTGGGGGTCGGTTTCAACGAAACGACTCCGGATGGAAAAATAACGCTCAAGGAAGGCGAGTGCATGGGCGCCTGTGGCGACGCGCCGGTGATGCTGGTCAATAACCGCCGCATGTGCAGCTGCATGTTGCCCGAGCAAATCGACAAACTGCTGGCGGAGCTCGAATAATGGCGATCCTCGGCGCAATCAATCCGATGCTTACCGTCGGTCTCGACGGCGATAATGCCTGGCGGCTGGACGACTATGTCAAGCGTGGCGGCTATGCGGCACTGAAGAAGATTCTGGCGGAAAAAATGTCGCCCGAGCAGGTGATCAACGAAGTCAAGAAATCCTCGCTGCGCGGTCGTGGCGGTGCCGGTTTTCCGACCGGCCTGAAGTGGAGTTTCATGCCGAAGGATTTCAAGGATGGCAAGTACGTCGTATGCAATACCGACGAAGGTGAACCCGGAACTTTCAAGGATCGCGATATCCTGCGCTACAACCCGCATTCGGTGATCGAGGGTATGACTATCGCCGCCTACGCGGTGGGTGCCGCGCGCGGCTATAACTACATCCACGGCGAGATCTGGGATATCTATCTGCGTTTCGAGGCCGCGCTGGACGAGGCCTGCGCTGCCGGTCTGCTCGGCAAGAACATCCTGGGTTCCGGTTTCGACTTTGAGTTGTTTGCCCATCATGGATACGGTGCCTACATCTGCGGCGAGGAATCCGCGCTGCTCGAATCGATCGAGGGCAAGAAGGGCCAGCCGCGCTTCAAGCCGCCGTTCCCGGCCAGTTACGGTCTTTATGGCAAGCCGACGACGATCAACAACACCGAAACCTTCTCGGCCGTTCCCTTCATCTTCAACCTGGGGGCCGAAGCCTATCTTGAGGCCGGCAAGGCCAACAACGGCGGTACCAAGCTGTTCTCGGTTTCCGGCCATGTCAACAAGCCGGGCAACTTTGAAGTTCCACTCGGCACGCCGTTCGCTACCCTGCTCGAAATGGCCGGCGGTATGCGCGGCGGGCGCAAGCTCAAGGCCTGCATCCCCGGAGGTTCCTCGGCACCGGTGCTGCCAGCCAGCATCATCATGGACTGTACGCTGGATTACGACTGCATCAGCAAGGCCGGTTCCATGCTCGGCTCCGGCGCCGTCATCGTAATGGATGAAACGACCTGCATGGTGAAGGCGCTTGAACGGCTTTCCTTCTTCTATTTTGAAGAGTCCTGCGGGCAGTGTACGCCCTGTCGTGAAGGCACCAGCTGGATGTACAAGATTGTGCATCGCATCGAAAACGGACTGGGCCGGCCGGAGGATCTCGATCTGCTTGGCAGCGTGACGACCAACATCATGGGTCGCACCATCTGTGCGCTGGGCGATGCCGCATCGATGCCGGTACAAAGTTTCATCAAGCATTTCCGTGACGAATTTTCGTACCACATCGAACACAAGAAGTGCCTGGTTCCGCCCGAGGTTCAGCGTGCCGGAAGTGGCTTCTTCAAGGCAACGGTCTAAGGTAGCGATATGCTAGATATTGAAATCGACGGCAAACCGGCGCAGGTGCCTGCGGGCAGCACCATCATGGATGCCGCCCAGCTGGTTGGTGCGTATATTCCTCATTTCTGCTATCACAAAAAGCTTTCCATTGCTGCCAACTGCCGGATGTGTCTGGTCCAGGTCGAGAAGGCGCCCAAACCCATGCCCGCCTGCGCAACGCCGGTAACCAGCGGCATGAAGGTATTTACGCACTCCGAACTTGCCGTCAACGCTCAGAAGGGCGTGATGGAGTTCCTGCTGATCAACCACCCGCTCGACTGCCCGATCTGCGATCAGGGCGGCGAGTGCCAATTGCAGGACCTCTCGGTTGGCTATGGCGGCAGCACTTCGCGTTATCAGGAAGCCAAGCGCGTCGTCTTCCAGAAGGACGTGGGTCCGCTGGTGTCGATGCAGGAAATGTCGCGTTGCATCCACTGCACGCGTTGTGTCCGTTTTGGTCAGGAAATCGCCGGCGTAATGGAACTCGGCATGGCCAACCGCAACATGCATTCCGAGATCCAGACCTTTGTCGGCCGTACGGTTGATTCCGAACTGTCAGGCAACATGATCGACCTGTGCCCGGTTGGCGCGCTCACTTCGAAACCTTTCCGCTACTCGGCGCGCAGCTGGGAATTGTCGCGCCGCAAGTCGGTCAGCCCGCACGACAGTCTCGGTACGAACCTGACCGTGCAGGTCAAGAATAACCGCGTCATGCGCATCCTGCCGCGCGATAATGAAGAGATCAACGAGTGCTGGATATCCGACAAGGATCGGTTCTCCTACGAGGGCCTGAATTCCGCAGAGCGTTTGCAGAAGCCGATGATCCGTGTCGATGGCGCCCTGCGCGAAGTCGACTGGAATGTCGCGCTTGATTACGTTGCGCATGCCCTGAAGGATATTGCCAAGACGCACGGCGGTGAATCCATTGCCGCGCTGGCCTCGCCACAATCCACGCTTGAAGAGCTTTATCTGCTGCAGAAACTGACGCATGGACTAGGTTCGGGCAGTGTTGATTTCCGTCCGCGCCGACGCGATTTCTCGGTCGACGGCAAGCGTGCCGGAACGCCCTGGCTGGGCCTCAAACTCTCGCAGATCAAGGACCTCGACGCCGCGCTGGTCGTTGGCAGTTTCCTGCGCAAGGACCACCCGCTGTTCGCTCAGCGTCTGCGCCAGCTGGCCAAAAAATCGGGCAAGGTCAGCCTGCTTTCGGTAAGCGGCGACGATTCGCTGATCAATCTGCATGCCCGGATTACGGTTTCTCCCGCTGAACTGACACTCGCCCTGGCCGGTGTCCTGAAAGCGGCGGCTCAACTCAAGAATGTCATCGTTCCCGCCGGCCTGGAATCGGTCGAGCCCTGTACGACAAGCAAGGCGATTGCCGAGAGCCTGCTCTCGGGCGAGAAGCGCGCCATCTTCCTCGGTAATGTTGCCGAGCAGAATGATCAGGCCGCGCAGCTTCATGCTCTGGCTTGTGAACTGGCCCGGATTACCGGTGCCGCGTTCGGTTTCATCGGCGAAGCGGCCAACAGTGTCGGCGGCTATGTTGCCAAGGCACTGCCAACGGCGCTCAATGCTTATGAAATGTTCGCTCGGCCGCGCAAGGCCTATGTGTTGCTCGGCGTCGAACCCGAACTTGACTGTTACAACCCGCAACAGGCCATTTCTGCACTCAAGCAGGCGGATCTGGTGCTCATGCTGACTTCGTTCAAACATGAGGCTGCGCTGGATTACGCCGACGTATTGCTGCCGACAGCACCCTTTACCGAAACCTCGGGAACTTTCATCAGCAGCGAAGGACGAGTGCAGGGCTTCAATGGCGTTTGCCGTCCGCTTGGCGATGCGCGTCCGGGCTGGAAGGTGCTGCGCGTACTCGGTAATGTGCTGGATATCCCCGGTTTCACTTACGACTCCAGCGAGCAGGTTCGCGACGAGATCATTCCGTCGGGCATGTCTTTCGCCGCCGGTCTGGATAACGCCATCAACGGGATTGCATTGACTCCGGTGGCTGGCACCGGTGGCCTGCAGCG
>CAIVZW010000489.1 GCA_903910495.1 uncultured beta proteobacterium | reverse complement strand
TGCCGCCGCGTGCCCGCTGTGGCGACCCTGCACCTCTTGCAGAAAGACGATGTCGGGCCCGAGCAGGCGCAGTTGCTCGCGCAGTTCGTGCACCATCATGTGCCGGTTGAACTGCGAGAAGCCCTTGTGGATGTTGTAGGTGACGACCTTGAGGTTCTGGCTTTTCATGGCGCTCACGAAATCGCGAGCATCCTCTCCAGGGCAAGCTTGGCGAGTACGGCTTCGTGCTCCGGTACACTGATCTGGTTAACGACCTTGCCTTCGGCCAGATTTTCCAGCGTCCATGCCAGATGCTGCGGGTCGATGCGCTGCATGGTCGAACACATGCAGACGGTGGGTGACATGAACTGGACGATCTTGCCTTCGGCTTTGACTTCTTCGGCCAGCCGGTTGACCAGATTGAGTTCGGTACCAACCAGCCAGCGCGTTCCCGACCGGGCTTCCTTGACGACCTTGACGATATGCTCGGTCGAGCCGACGAAATCGGATTGCCGGCAGACTTCGAAGCTGCATTCCGGGTGCGCGATGACCAGCCCGTCCGGATACTGATTGCGGAACTTCAGGATGTGCGCCGGCTGGAACATCTGGTGCACCGCACAGTGCCCTTTCCAGAGCAGCAGTTTAGCCTTGCGGATCTGCTCCGGCGTGAGACCGCCCATTTCGAGGTCGGGGTCCCAGACCATCATCTCGTCGAGCGGAATACCCATCGTATGGCCTGTCCAGCGGCCGAGGTGCTGGTCGGGGAAGAACAGGATCTTCTCGCGCTGCCTGAACGCCCACCCGGCTATCGTTGCGGCATTCGACGAGGTGCACACGATGCCGCCATGGTCGCCGCAGAAGGCCTTGAGGTCAGCGGCGGAGTTGATGTAGGTGACCGGCGTGATAACTTCGTCGGCGTTCAGGACTGAGTTCAGTTCCCGCCAGCAGCGCTCGACCTTGGCCAGATTGGCCATGTCGGCCATCGAGCAGCCGGCGGCGAGGTCGGGCAGAATGACCTTCTGCCGGGAGCTGGACATGATGTCGGCAACCTCGGCCATGAAGTGCACGCCGCAGAAGACGATGTATTCGCTGTCGGTTTGCGAGGCCAGGCGCGCGAGCCTGAGCGAATCCCCGGTCAGGTCCGCATACTGATACACATCGGCGCGCTGATAGTGGTGGCAGAGCATGACGACGCGCTGTCCGAGGCTGGCGCGGGCAGCGCGGATGCGTTCATGGCAGGCTTCGTCCTGCAACTGGTTGAAACGGTCGAAATTGATGCTTGCACTTTGCATTGGCCGGTACTCGAATCGTTATCGCAAGAGAAGAAACAGACTGCTATGTCAGGAAATGGTTGCAGATGCGCGGCGAAGAGGCGCCCTCTCAGCTTTTCCAGGGAAGACCGGCGAGGCGCCAGCCACCGAGCTTGCCGCGCTGCCCGTTGGCATCGATGTCGCCTTCGAAGCCTTCGAGCACGTTATAGCATTCGTTATAGCCGGCCTCGCTGGCCAGAGACGCCGCCTTGTGCGAGCGCACCCCGCTGCGGCAGAGGAACATGACCAGCGATTCGCCATCGACCTGCCGCTTGAGTTGAGCCAGAAAATCGGTATTGGGCTGGCTGCCCGGATAGCTGTTCCACTCGATTTCCACCGCGCCGGGTATGCGGCCCACCCAGTCCCACTCGGCACGGGTACGCACGTCGACCAGTCTGGCGCCGGGCGCCAGTTGCCAGACTTCACTGGCTTCCTTCGGTGTCAATGCGCCGGCATAAGGCAGCCCGAGTTCGCGCGCACGTGCCTGGGCGAGGTTCAGGAGGTCGGTCAGTTTTCCCATGGAAGTACGGAATCCTTTGTGACAGGAGGAGCTTCAAGTATAAATCACTTGCGTCGGGTGCGCCGGGATGAACGACCTGAGGCCAGGCAATCGCCTTGTATGTTTGGCGCAGAGCACCAATTAAGTGCATCAATGATTGTTTGCGCACCACAAATGTGCAACAGCCCGACAAAACTCTGTTGAGCAGGTAAAAACCCGCTCAGGGTTCAGCCGGCTCACCACGAACGCGTTATTGAACCATCCGCCAGAGGATGGCACACCCGTTCACCCCGAACAGCCCGCACAGCGTGCGTATCGAAGGCTTCGCAATCCTGCCGCTGCGGTTATCAGGATAGAATCATCAGGAATGCCATGCCTCCTTATGGCACAATGCCAGATTCGCAAAGCGTGGATTGGCATGGTTTCTGCTAATACCCGGAGCACCTTTTTTATTGTCGCCGGAATCGCCGGCACCCGCTGAGGAGACTTTTCAATGGCAAGCCCGCAAGATGTAATCAAGATGGTCAAGGAAAACGACGCCAAGTTCGTCGACTTCCGTTTTACCGACACCCGTGGCAAGGAGCAGCACGTTACTGTTCCAGTCAGTGCTTTTGACGAAGACAAGTTCGAGAACGGTCACGCTTTCGACGGTTCTTCAATCGCCGGCTGGAAGGGTATTCAGGCTTCCGACATGCAGTTGATGCCCGATGCTTCGACCGCCTATATCGACCCCTTCTTCGATGAAACGACCATCGTCATCACCTGCGACGTCGTTGATCCGGCGGATGGCCGTGGCTACGACCGCGACCCGCGTTCGATCGCCAAGCGCGCCGAAGCCTACCTGAAGTCTTCCGGCATTGGTGATGCCGCCTTCTTTGGCCCGGAACCCGAATTCTTCATTTTCGACTCCGTCGAGTGGAGCGTCGACATGTCCGGCTGCAACCTGAAGATCTACTCCGACGAAGCCGCCTGGACTTCCGGCGAGAAGAACGCTGGCGGCGGCGGCTCAGGCCACCGTCCGACCGTCAAGGGCGGCTACTTCCCGGTGCCTCCGGTTGACAGCCTGCACGACATCCGCTCGGCCATGGTGCTGACGCTTGAGTCGATCGGCGTCCCGGTTGAAGTTCACCACCACGAAGTAGCCACCGCCGGCCAGTGCGAGATCGGTACCCTGTTCAGCACGCTGGTCAAGCGCGCCGACTGGACACAGATGCTCAAGTACGTGGTCCATAACGTGGCGCATCAGTACGGCAAGACCGCGACCTTCATGCCGAAACCCATCGTTGGCGACAACGGTTCGGGCATGCACGTGCATCAGTCGATCTGGAAGGACGGCAAGAACCTGTTTGCCGGCAACGGCTACGCCGGCCTGTCCGAGATGGCGCTGTTCTACATCGGTGGCATCATCAAGCACGCCAAGGCGCTGAACGCCATCACCAATCCGGGGACCAACTCGTACAAGCGCCTGGTTCCGCACTATGAGGCACCGGTCAAGCTGGCTTATTCGGCCAAGAACCGTTCGGCGTCGATCCGCATTCCGCACGTGGCGTCCGACAAGGCCCGCCGTATCGAAACCCGCTTCCCGGATCCGATTGCCAACCCCTACCTGTGCTTCACCGCCCTGCTGATGGCTGGCCTGGACGGCATCCAGAACAAGATTCACCCCGGCGATGCGGCCGACAAGAACCTCTACGATCTGCCGCCGGAAGAGGATGCCAAGATCCCGACCGTTTGCGCCAGCCTCGAGGAAGCTCTGGCCGAGCTCGACAAGGATCGGGATTTCCTGACCCGTGGCGGTGTCTTCTCCAGCGACTGGATCGACGCCTACATCGAATTGAAGATGGACGAAGTCAACAAGGTCCGCATGACGACCCACCCGGTCGAATTCGACCTGTATTACAGCTGCTGATAGCGTACTTCAGCGGGCAATCAAGAAAGGACGGGCGTGCCCGTCCTTTTTTTGTCCGCCGCACTAAGCTTTGATGCGTTTGTATTTCACGGAGGCATCCAATACACTGATACCCGAAGTTGACCACAGGTTGCTGGCTGCCACCCACAGATAGGATCGCGATGAATTGCCCAAGGCTGTATTTCCCTGTTGCATTGCTCTTCCTGGCCGCGCTGCCGGCACAGGCGGATATCATGTATCAGTGCGTCGATGAAAGTGGGCACAAATCGTTTTCAAACATCAAGTCCGCCGCCAAAGGTGACAAATGCACCAGTATCGATTTTGGCTCATCCAGCCCCGCGCCTGCCGCCAGGCCCGCTGTAAAAACCCCGACGCCATCGACCTTTCCGAAAGTTGACGATAACACCCAGAAAGCCCGGGATACGGATCGCCGGCGCATTCTCGACAGCGAACTGGCGGCCGAGCAGAAGAATCTCGAGCAGGCGCGCAAGGATCTCGCCGAGCAGGAGGCCATCATATTGCCCAACGAACGCATGCAGTACAAAGGCGGGGCCGGCATCAGCGGGGGCAAGGTCGAAGAGCGTATTCAACCATTCCGCGACAAGGTCGCCCTGCACGAACGCAATATCGAAGCCATCCAGAAGGAGATTGCCAAGCTGCGCTGATTTGAAGTGGCGCGCTTATCGCTGACTCCCGTGTATGCCTGAACCATTGCCAAATCCTTTCGCCGGACTTGACCTGCTCTCCTCGACAGTCATTCTGCTCGACGAGAATTTCGCCATCCTTTACATGAACTCCGCCGCAGAAAACCTGCTGGCGATCAGCAGCAAGGCCGTTGCCGGATGTCGTCTGGACAGTGCGGTGGATTGTCCCGCGGCCCTGCAGGAGGCGCTCGACAGCGCGTTCAGGCATGGCTGGAGCTACACCGGACAGAGTATTGAACTGCAGCGTAATGATGGTGTTGCACTGCATCTGAACTGCACGGTCAATCCAACCGATACGGCGGGTGCGCGGCTGCTGGTCGAACTCTGGCCGATCGATCAGCAGCTCAAGGCGACGCGCGAAGAGCGTTTGCTGGAACAGCAGATCGCCAGCCGCGAGCTGATCCGCAATCTCGCACACGAAATCAAGAACCCGCTGGGCGGCATTCGCGGTGCGGCGCAGTTGCTCGAACACGAGCTAAACAATCCGGGCCTGCGCGAATATACGCAGGTCATCATCAAGGAAACGGATCGTTTGCAGGATCTGATGAGGCGTCTGCTTTCGCCGCATCGACCGATGCAACCGGGGCCGGTCAATATTCACGAGATACTCGAACGGGTACGCAGTCTGCTGACGGCAGAATTCCCGCAGACGCTGAGCGTGCGCCGCGACTACGACACCAGTCTGCCCGAACTGGTGGGGGATCGCGAGCAGCTGATTCAGGCGGTGCTCAATATCGCCCGCAATGCCGCCCAGGCGATCAAGGGTCGGTCGAATGGCGAGCCCGGTTCGGGGCAGATCACGCTGCGCACCCGTGCCGCGCGGCAGGTGACGCTGGCCAAACGGCGTTACCGCCTGGCGCTCGATTTGCAGGTCATCGACAACGGCCCGGGCATTCCGGACGACATTCGCGAACGCATGTTCTACCCGCTGGTTTCCGGTCGCGAAGGCGGTAACGGCCTCGGTCTGACCCTGGCGCAAAGCTTTGTCCAGCAGCACCAGGGAACGATAGAGTGCGAGAGCCGCCCCGGGTATACCTGTTTCACGATTCGCATACCGTTGAGCGCGGCGTGATGGCAAGCTATTTGCTCTAGGCTCTGCATGTCTACAAATTCATGATGTCTGGAAAATCAATGAAACCGGTCTGGATCGTTGACGACGACAAGTCGATTCGCTGGGTGCTCGAAAAGACCCTGTCCCGCGAGCAGGTGCCGTTCAAGAGTTTTGCTTCAGCCAGCGAGGCGCTGACGCAGCTTGACCTTGGCGCCGAGCCGCCGCAGGTGCTGGTCTCGGATATCCGCATGCCGGGCGAGTCCGGGCTGGACATGCTGAAGAAGGTCAAGGAGCGCTTTCCCTCCTTGCCGGTTATCATCATGACCGCCTACTCGGATCTGGACAGTGCGGTCGCCGCTTTTCAGGGTGGCGCGTTCGAGTATCTGCCCAAGCCCTTCGATGTCGATCAGGCGCTGGAGCTGATCCGCCGGGCGATTGACGAGAGTATGCACCAGGTCGGTGCATCCAGTGAAGTGGAACTGGTTCCGGAAATTCTCGGCCAGGCGCCGGCCATGCAGGATGTCTTCCGTGCCATTGGCCGCCTCAGTCAGTCGAACGCGACGGTAATGATTACCGGTGAGTCGGGCACCGGCAAGGAACTGGTGGCGCGGGCCGTGCACCGGCACAGTCCGCGTTCCGACAAGCCGTTCATCGCCATCAATACGGCAGCGATTCCCAAGGATCTGCTCGAATCCGAACTCTTCGGCCACGAGCGCGGCGCTTTTACCGGCGCGGCAGCGCAGCGGCGCGGACGCTTTGAGCAGGCCGAAGGCGGCACGCTCTTTCTCGACGAGATCGGGGACATGCCGTCCGAATTGCAGACCCGCCTCTTGCGTGTGCTTTCCGACGGAAACTACTACCGCGTCGGCGGGCATTCTCCGCTCAAGGCCAATGTCCGCATCATCGCGGCCACGCATCAGAATCTTGAGACCCGGGTCAAGGAAGGCCTGTTCCGCGAGGACCTGTTCCATCGTCTCAACGTCATTCGTGTGCGCCTGCCGAGCCTGCGTGAGCGGCGCGAGGACATCCCGATTCTGGCGCGCCATTTTCTGCAGAAGAGCGCGCAGGATCTGGGCGTCGAGGCCAAGCGCTTTTCCGATGCGGCACTCAGGTATCTGGCTAGCCTCGATTTACCGGGCAACGTGCGGCAACTGGAAAACATCTGTCACTGGCTCACCGTCATGGCGCCGGGGCAACAGGTCGATCTAGCTGACCTGCCGGCGGAACTTCGTGAATCGGCGCCGCAGACTGCAACTTCCGAATGGGAGAGCGGGCTGGCCATGGAGGTCGACCGTTTGCTGTCCACTAGCGATGGAAAGGTGCACGAAAAACTGACTGGCAGTTTCGAGCGCATCCTGATCACCCGCGCCCTGGCCCACACCGGCGGGCGGCGCATCGATGCCGCGCTGGCCCTTGGCATCGGGCGCAACACCATCACGCGCAAGATTCAGGATCTGGGTCTCGACGCTGGCCGGGCCGACGATGCGGAGCATGCCGCGGGATAATCGGCGATAATGGCGACGTCAAATCGTAGCACCGCCACCATGACGGTCTCCCCTTCCCTGCTGATTGACCCGCTTCGCCTGCAAACCCTGCTCGGGGAGGCGCGCGGTCGTTTCGATGTTGATTCACTGGCCGAGTGCGGGTCCACCAATACCCTATTGCT
>CAIVZW010000488.1 GCA_903910495.1 uncultured beta proteobacterium | reverse complement strand
GAAGAATCATCTTTGACGCCGAACTGATTGTTCGAGGAAGTACGCGAAGCATAATTCGCGAAATCTAGAATTTGTGGCAGTTGCCATCATTTTTTGAGGAGACACAAGCATGAACACAAAAGAAGTTGTAATCGTCAGTGGAGTTCGCACTGCAATTGGCACCATGGGCGGCACGCTGAAAGAATTCCATCAGCATGACCTGGGTGGCTTAGTTATTCAGGAGGCAGTGAAACGCAGCGGCATTGAGGCCAAGCTTGTGGACGAAGTGATCGTCGGCAACGTTGGCCAAATTGCCGAAAGCGGCTTTATTGCCCGTGTCTGCATGCTCAAGGCGGGTCTCCCCCTGGAAACCACCGCCTATTCGGTCAATCGGCAGTGCGGTTCGGGATTGCAGGCGATAAATTCGGCGGTGCAGGCCATCCAGACCGACGAGGCCCAGATCATCGTCGCCTGCGGTACGGAAAACATGAACATGTTGCCGCACTACATCCGCAAGCACCGTTTCGGCAACAAGTTTGGTCACGAGACGCTGGAAGACGGCCTGCTGACCATCCTGACCTGGCCGATGGGTCCCTATCCGAACGGCGTCACCGCTGAAAATGTCGCCACCCAGTTCAACATCTCACGTCAGGCGCAGGACGAATTTGCCCTGTCCAGCCAGCAAAAGGCCGAGGCGGCGATCAAGGCCGGCAGGTTTGTCGACGAAATCCTTCCGCTCGATATCAAGGTTGGCCGGGAAATGAAAAAATTTGCGCAGGACGAACATCCGCGCTTCGGAATCACCATGGAAAACCTGGCCAAAATGAAAGCCGCTTTCGTCGATGGCGGTACGGTGACCGCAGCCAATTCGTCGGGAATCAACGATGGCGCCGGCGCGGTGGTGGTCATGAGCCGCGAAAAGGCGAATGCACTCGGCGTCAAGCCGCTGCTGCGCATTGTCAGCCAGGCGGTGGCCGGCAATCATCCCGACATCATGGGCTTCGCACCGGCTCCGGCGACGCGCAAAGCAGTCGCCAAAGCCGGCCTGCAGCTCGCCGATATCGATCTTTTTGAAATCAACGAAGCCTTCGCTTCGCAATCGGTTGCCGTCGTGCGCGACCTCGGCATCTCTGAAGACAAGGTTAACGTCAATGGCGGCGCCATCGCGCTTGGCCATCCGGTCGGTGCATCGGGAGCCATCCTGGTTGTCAAGCTGATGAACGAGATGAAGCGGCGTGGCGCAAGGTACGGCGTCGTCACGATGTGTATCGGCGGTGGCCAGGGTATCGCCACAGTATTCGAAAATCTTCAGTTCTAAGGCGCATCATGAAAGCCAACTTCGTATCCGCGGCAGAAGCCGCGGCCATGATCAGCGACGGGAGTACGATCGCCACGGTAGGCATGACTATGGTATCGGCAGCGGAGAGCATCTACAAGGCGATTGAGAAGCGCTTTCTGGAAACTGATTCGCCGCGCGGATTGACGCTGGTGCATGCTGCAGGACAGTCCGATCGAGTCGGCGGTATCCAGCATTTCGCGCATGAAGGGATGACCAAGCGCATCATTGGCGGGCATTGGGGGCATGCACCGCAGTGGATGGACCTGATCACAGGCGACAAGGTCGAGGCCTACAATTTGCCGCAAGGGCAGATGGCTCAACTCTACCGCTCGATGGCCTGCGGCCTGCCGGGAAAAATGAGCAAGGTCGGCCTTGGCACCTACATCGATCCGCGCCTCGAGGGCGGCAAGATGAATCCGCGGACCAAGGTCCTGCCCGATATTGTCGAAGTCATGAATTACGGCGGCGAAGACTACCTGTTCTACAAGGCCATACCGCTCGATTTCGTCATTGTCCGCGGCACCACCGCAGATGAAATGGGCAACATCACCTTTGAAGAAGAGGCGATGAAGCTCGAAACCATTGGTGCGGTGCTTGCCGCCAAACGCTTTGGCGGCAAGGTACTGGTGCAGGTCAAGCGCGTGGCGAAGAACGGCACCTTGCATCCCAAGAACGTCGTCATCCCGGGTTACTTCGTTGACGCCGTTGTGGTCTGTGACGATCCGGAAAAGGACCATCGGCAGTCGAGCAGCTTCTTCTACGATCCTTCACTGTGCGGTGACCTGGTCATCCCCGAGGCCGCCGTCAAGCCACTGCCGCTTTCGGTACGCAAGGTCATCGGTCGGCGCGCGCTGATGGAAATCAAGCCGGGAACGGCGATGAACCTGGGAACGGGGATTCCGAACGACGTCATCGGCGCGATCGCCGCCGAAGAGGGCATCCAGCAAGACATCCTGCTGACAGTCGAATCCGGCGTATACGGCGGCATTCCCGAAGGCGGAATAGATTTTGGCATCGCCCACAATACCGTTGCGTTGCTCGAACACCCTGTGCAAATGGATTTCTACAATGGCATGGGGATCCCTTTCACCTTCATGGGTGCTGCCTAAATGGACGCGGCGGGCAACGTCAATGCCACCAAGTTCGGCGATCGCTGTACCGGTTGCGGCGGTTTCATCGATATTACGCAAAACGCCGGGCACGTCATCTTTTGTTCAACGTTCACGGCGCGCGGTCTCGAGGTTGATTTTTCCGGCGGCAAAGTCACTATCGTCAATGAAGGTACGGAGAAGAAGCTGGTCAGCAAGGTGGCCCAAGTTTCTTTCAACGGTGAAATTGCCCGTATGAAAGGCCAGAAAGTTCACTTCGTGACCGAACGCGCTGTTTTCGAGCTGGGTCCTGATGGTCCGGTGTTGATTGAAATCGCTCCGGGTATTGACCTCGAAAGGGACATTCTGGCGCAGATGGAATTTACCCCGATCGTCGCCAAAGATCTCAAGATAACGGACCCGGCACTCTATCTCGAGGCGCAGTTCGGGCTGAGAAAAATGTTATTTACTCAATAAACTCCAAGGAAAATCACTTATGAAACTGACAAACAAAGTGGCCATCGTGACTGGCGCCGGCCGCGGTCTGGGCAAGGGAATCGCATTGAAACTGGCTGCCAAGGGCGCCAATGTCGTTGTTGCCGATATCCTTGACAGCAACGCTGCGGCCGTCGTCGCCGAGATCTGCGCGGCCGGAGGCAAGGCCGTTGCGGCCCAGGCAAACGTCGCCGACAAGAACGAGGTCACGGCGATGTTCGCCAAGGCCGTCGCTGAATTTGGCACCGTCGATATCATGGTCAATAACGCCGGCATCAATCGTGACGGGCAACTCTTCAAGATGAGTGACGAGGACTGGGACCAGGTCATCGCCGTGAATCTCACCGGCACGTTCTATTGCACTCGCGCTGCCGCGCAGATCATGCGCGAAAAGGGCTATGGCCGTATCGTCAACATCTCATCGATGAGCTGGCTCGGCAATTTCGGTCAAGCCAATTACGCGGCGTCCAAAGCCGGGGTCATCGGCCTGACCAAGACGGCGGCACGTGAACTGGCCAAGAAGGGAATCACCTGTAACGCCATTTGTCCGGGTTTCATCGACACCGACATGACGCGTGGTGTGCCGGAAAAGGTCTGGGAAATCATGGTCGGCAAGATCGCCATAGGACGTGCGGGTTCAGCCGAAGAGCTCGCCAATGTTGTCGCTTTCCTGGCTTCTGATGAAGCCGCCTATGTGACCGGCGAAGTGATCAATGTCAGCGGCGGAATGGTACTGTAAGCACCATACTGCAGTTCAAGGGTAGTTCGGTACCGATTGTTCGGTACCTTGCTTAAAGAAGCGCCTGTATGGGCGCCTCTTGATCTGTTTTTTTTGCAAAAACCCCTGTATAATCCGCGCCTCGCTTGCTTGGCGTGCCAAGTGATCGACTGCTGGGGAGTCGCCAAGTTGGTTAAGGCACCGGATTTTGATTCCGGCATTCGAAGGTTCGAATCCTTCTTCCCCAGCCATCCGGATTCTTTCATGCCGGGCAGGTTGTAAACGAACCTGCCCGCATTGCTTTTGTTT
>CAIVZW010000487.1 GCA_903910495.1 uncultured beta proteobacterium | reverse complement strand
GCGCTGCTCGCCGGACTCGACGGCGGACGCATCACCATCCTGCGCGCCTACGCTCGCTACCTGCGTCAGGCGGGCCTGCCCTTCAGCCAGGTTTACATTGAACGCTGTCTGGCGCTGCACCCGCATATCGCCCGCCTGCTGTCCGACCTTTTCGCGGCGCGTTTTTCGCCCAGCGGCGACGATGCACGCGCCGAAGCCATCAGTGGCCAACTCACCGCCGCCCTGTCCAAAGTCAGCAATCTTGACGATGACCGCATCCTCTCCGGCTACCGCACCGCCTTTGATGCGACGATGCGCACCAACGCCTGGCAGACGACCGCCGACGGCAAGCCGAAGGACTACCTGTCGTTCAAGATCTCGTCGAAACTCATTCCCTTCCTGCCCAAACCTCTGCCGCTCTACGAAATCTTTGTCTATAGCCAGCGCATGGAAGGCATTCACCTGCGTGGCTCGAGCGTCTCGCGCGGTGGTCTGCGCTGGTCGGATCGCATGGAAGACTACCGCACCGAGGGTCTGGCCCTGATGAAGGCGCAGATGGTCAAGAACGTCGTTGGCGTTCCGCTCGGCGCCAAGGGCTGCTTCGTCGGCAAGCGGCTGCCGCCGGCCAGCGAACGTGATGCCTGGATGGCGGAAGGCATCGCCTGCTACAAGACCTATATCCGCGGTCTGCTCGACATCACCGACGACCTCGTTGCCGGCAAGATCGTACCGCCGAAGAACGTCCGCCGCCGCGATGGCGACGACCCCTACCTCGTGGTTGCGGCCGACAAGGGCACTGCCACCTTCTCCGATATCGCCAACGCCATCTCCATCGAATACGGCTTCTGGCTGGGCGACGCCTTTGCCTCCGGCGGCTCGGTCGGTTTCGACCACAAGAAGATGGGCATTACCGCACGCGGTGCCTGGGAAGCAGTCAAGCGTCACTTCCGCGAACTCGGTCACGACACGCAATCCCAGCCCTTCACGGCGGTTGGTATCGGCGACCTCTCGGGCGACGTCTTCGGCAACGGCGCACTGCGCACGAATCAGATGCAGCTCCTTGCCGTATTTGATCACCGGCACATTTTCCTTGATCCGAATCCGGACCCCGCCCGCAGCCTGATCGAGCGGCAACGGATGTTCGACCTGCCGCGTTCGTCCTGGGACGACTACGACAAATCGCTGATCTCGACCGGCGGCGGTGTCTGGCCGCGCAGCGCGAAAAGCATTCCCCTGTCGCCGGAAATTCGCGCCCGGCTGGGTGTCGACGCCGAACAGATGACACCGAACGAACTGATGAGCACCATCCTCAAGGCACCGGTTGACCTGCTCTACAACGGCGGCATCGGCACCTACTTCAAGGCCAGTAGCCAGAGCCATCAGGACGCCAATGACCGGGCCAACGACGCCATTCGCGTCGACGCCAGCGACATTCGCGCCAAGGTCATCGGCGAAGGCGGCAATCTCGGATTCACGCAGAAAGCACGTGTTGAATACGCGCTGAAAGGCGGGCTGAACTACACCGATGCCATCGATAATTCAGCCGGCGTCGGCACCTCCGACCACGAAGTCAACATCAAGATCCTGACGTCAATCCTGATCGCCCAGGGCGACATGACCTTCAAGCAGCGCGACGCCTTGCTCGCTTCAATGACCGACGACGTAGGCCTCCAGGTCCTGATCGACAACTATCAGCAAACCGCCGCTGTCTCGCTGGAAGCCGCGGCCGGCAAGGACATGCTCAATGCGCACAGCCAGTTGATGCATCACCTGGAAAGCAAGGGAACGCTCAATCGCGCGATCGAGTTTCTGCCCGACGAAAAAGCGCTCACTGAACGTGCGCAGATGGGACGCGGCCTGACTGCACCGGAAATTTCGGTTCTCCTCGCCTACACCAAGATCGCACTGAAGGAAGCCGTTCTCGCCTCACCGGTTCCCGATGCCGAGGAATTCCAGTCCCTGCTGGTCAATTACTTCCCGGATGCCATTCTCAACAGCCATTGCAAGGCGCAGATTCCTCATCATCCGCTGAAGCGGGAAATCATCACCACGCAGATCGTCAGCCGTCTGGTCAACCGCATGGGAACGTGCTTCACGCTGCAGATCGGTGACGAAACCGGTGCCGACCTGGCACAGATCATCAAGGCCTGGTACGTATCCAGCGAATTGCTGGGTGCCGAGACCCTCTGGGGTGAAATCGAAGCGCTTGACCTGAAAATTCCGGCGGCCCAGCAGATGGCACTGATGAACACCTTGCGCGATATGGTCAGTGCCGCAACGCGTCAGGTCCTGGCTTCGCAAATGGCCGCTGCGACTATTGCCGCCATCATCGACACCTATCGTGAGGCCCTCAGTACGGCGCTTGCCGCTGCACGCACCGGCAAGAATGCAGGCCATGAAGCGGTGGCCGCGGTTCTCGATGCGCGCGCCGGCATCGTCAGCGTCTTCGAATTGGTTGATCTGGCCCGCGCCAGCAACAAACCGCTGGACGAGGTTGCCGCCGCGTGTGGCCGTCTCGATGCCAGCCTCGACCTGGCCTGGCTCGGCAACGCCATTGGCCGCTTGCCCGCCGGTAACCGCTGGCAGGCACGGGCACGGGCACAACTCGCGGGCGAACTGCGCAAACTTCGGCAAACCCTGCTGCAACAAGGCCTGGGTGAAAATCAATCCGCCGCCGCAGCCGCTCGCGATGTCGTCGATGAGCTGAAGCGCAACGCCCCGCAGGATCTGGCCATGCTCTCGGCCGGCCTGTCCGAGATCAGGCGACTGCTTGCCGCCTGATGCGCTAGCGAAGTGATTCAGAAAGCGCATTCCCGTTGCCCTCACCGCGCTGCCGCGCACCCTCTCCCGTGACCGCAGGGAATGCAGAGCCGGGAGGGGGCTCTGGTTTTCCCCCTCTTCTGCGGGAGAGGGTTGGGGTGAGGGCCAGTCTTCTCCTTCGTTTCATGACGATGCGGGCAGTGCCCGTGCCACGACCAGCAGGCTGACCTCGGCCGCGCCGTGCAGTTTGAGCGTGCGTGCGCACTCGTCGAGTGAGCTGCCGGTGGTCATCACGTCGTCAACAAGAATAATCCGCTTGCCGCTGAAATCGGCCGAGCAGTGGAAGGCGCCACGCATGTTTTTTACCCGCTCGCCCCAAGGCAGGTCGGCCTGGGCCGGCGTGTTGCGGGAGCGGCTACAACTTGTTGCGTCAATAGGTACTTGCCATGCCTTGCTGACCGGTCGCGCGAGTTCAAGCGCCTGGTTGAAACCGCGTTGGCGCAGACGCTCGGGGTGCAGCGGCAAGGGGATGATCATGTCGGCGGCAATGGGCATGCTTGACGTGGCCAGTTGCCGGCCGAAATAGGCGCCGAGAACCAGGCGATGCCCGTATTTGAAGGACTGGACCAGTTTGTCGAGCGGGAAGTCATAGCGATACGCGGCCAGGGTAGTGTCGTAGTTCGGTGGCCTGGCCAGGCAGCGGCCGCAGATTTCGCCATTGGCCGTGGGCAGGGCGCAGCGCGGGCAAAGCGGGCGTTGAAGTCGTGGCAGATCGGCGGCACAGGCGCGGCACAGGATGTCCCGGTAACTGGTGGCCGCGCAAAGCAGGCAGTCCTGTGCCAGCAAGGCGATGCTGGGCCTTGATGCGGTCTGCAAGCCCTTGTTTTGAGGTAAAATCGGCATCTCCGATCCGTATCCGAGCGGTATATGGATTGTGCCTGCATGTCCCCTGCATGTCTCCCTTTTTAAGCCAGGTTTTGCTCATGACTAAAGTATTTTTTCAGTGAATGCACCAGCGCCGTTTGTTGATTCGTGTCAGGTGCGACGCAATTTCTCGCGTGCGGCGGCGGGCTACGATGCGTTTTCCGTTTTGCAGCGCGAGATCGCCAGCCGCATGCTCGAACGGCTCGACTACGTGAAGATCGAGCCGCGCTGCGTGCTTGATCTGGGCTGCGGTACCGGGGCCAGCCTGACCGCGCTGAGCGAGCGTTACCCGAAATCACAGGTCGTCGGCGCCGATCTCAGTGCAGCCATGCTGCTTGCCGGGCGCGGGCAGCGTTCGCGCTTGCGCTGGCTGCTCCCTTTTCTGCGCGGCAACAAGACCTCACTGGTGTGTGCCGATGCGCCGGCATTGCCCTTCAAATCGGGATCGACCGGGCTGATCTGGTCGAACCTGATGCTGTACTGGCTGGACGATCCGTTGCCGGTTTTCCGCGAGTTGCAGCGTACGCTGGACGTGGGCGGGTTGTTGATGTTTTCCACCTTCGGTCCGGATACGCTGAAAGAATTGCGCGCCAGCTTTTCAGACGGCTACGAGCATACCCAGCGTTTCGCCGACATGCACGATTACGGCGACATGCTGCTCGAATGCGGTTTTGCCGATCCGGTGATGGATGTCGAGCTGCTGACCCTGACCTATCCGAGTATCGACGACCTTTTCCGGGATTTGCGCCAGAGCGGTTCTAGCTGTGCCATGCACGCACGTCGTCACGGGCTGATGGGGCGTACGGCGTGGGCGGCGGTGCGTGCCGAGTACGAAAAAAGGATGAACGACGGGCGCCTGCCGGCAACCTTCGAAGTGGTTTATGGCCATGCCTGGAAGGCACAGCCAAAAAAGACGGCGGACGGCAGTGCCATCGTCCGCTTTGATCCCAAGCAACGATTGCGCTAGTAGACAGTCAACAAGAAACAGCGAACCACCAAGACACCAAGACACAAAGTTTCACCAAGAAGGACAAGAATTAAACTTGGCGTACTGGTGGTTCGCTTTATTGCCGTTTTCTATTTCCTGGTTCGCTAAGGGGTGCGAGTTTGTTATGATTCACCGCTTTCTTTCCATAGTATTTTCTGATTCTCCAATTCCTTGCAGGAACACATCATGTTGCAAAAACTTGCTTCATTCGCCGGAATAAATGGCCCGGTGCTTACCATCGTCATGGATGGCTACGGCATTTCCAAGTCCGATGTCGGCAGCGCTATTGCCGCGGCGAGAAAACCGACCCTCGATCGGCTGTTCGCCAGTTATCCGAATATCACCCTGCGTGCGCACGGCACGGCGGTGGGCATGCCGTCCGACGAGGATATGGGCAATTCCGAAGTCGGCCATAACGCCATCGGTGCCGGCCAGGTGTACAGCCAAGGCGCGTCGCTGGTTGCCGATGCCATTGCCTCGGGCGCGATCTGGCAGGGCGAGGCCTGGCAGCAGATTGTCGCCGGTGCCAGGGCCGGTCGTGGGGTGATTCATTTCATCGGTCTCTTCTCCGACGGCAATGTGCACAGCCACATCGACCACCTGAAGGCGATGGTGCTGCGGGCCAGGGAAGAGGGCGTCAAGGCGGTGCGCATTCACACCCTGCTCGACGGCCGTGACGTGCCGGAAACCAGCGCCCTCGATTACGTCGAACCGTTCGAAGCCTTCCTGGCCGAAGCCAGCGCCGGTGACTTCGATGCGCAGATCGCCTCGGGTGGCGGGCGCATGAATATCACCATGGATCGTTACGACGCCAACTGGAGCATGGTCGAAAACGGCTGGCACACCCATGTGCTGGGCGAGGGCGAGAAGTTCGCCAGCGCCTCGGCGGCGGTAAAGGCCTTGCGCGTCAAGTTCCCGGGAACCATCGACCAGGATCTGCCGCCGTTCGTGATTGCCAGGGATGGCAAGTCCGTCGGTACGGTCGAGGACGGCGATTCCGTCGTTCTGTTCAACTTCCGTGGCGACCGCGCCATTGAAATCACCCGGGCTTTCGAGGAAACAACTTTCGACAAGTTTGACCGCCTGCGCGTGCCGAAGGTGACCTATGCCGGCATGCTGCAGTACGACGGTGACCTCAAGCTGCCCCGGCGCTTTCTGGTGAACCCGCCGGCCATTCTGGACACTTCGGGCGAGTGGTTCTCCAAGGCCGGCATCACGCAGTTTGCCTGTTCCGAGACGCAGAAATTCGGCCATGTGACTTATTTCTGGAACGGTAACCGTTCAAACAAGTTCGACGGCGAAACCTATCAGGAAGTGCCGAGCGACGTGGTACCTTTCGAGCAGCGCCCGTGGATGAAGGCCGCTGAAATTGCCGATGCCATGATAGCGGCGCTGAAGAGCGGCAAGTACCGGACGCTGCGCTGCAATTTCGCCAACGGCGACATGGTCGGCCACACCGGAAATTTCCGTGCGGCGACGATGGCCATCGAGGCCGTGGATCTGGAGCTGGCACGCATCCTGCCGGTGATCGATGCCATGGGCGGCGTGGCGCTGATTACCGCCGACCACGGCAATGCCGACGAGATGTACGAACTGGACAAGAAGACCAGGCAGCCGGCGCAGAACAAGGACGGCTCGTTCAAGGCCAAGACCGCGCATACCCTGAACCCGGTTCCGCTGATCCTCTATGATAACGTGAGCGCCGGCAAGCTTGGCCTCAAGCCGCTTTCGACGGCCGGCCTGTCCAACCTCGCGGCGACGACGGCCAATCTGCTCGGTCTTGAGAAGCATGCCAAGTGGGACGAGAGCCTGCTGGAGATCAGGTCATCCTGAGGCCCTGGTGGGCGGGAGTCAATGTGTCAGCCCTCAACTCAGCCCGCGCGGAGAAGGGGCTCTCCGCGCGCAAGCGGTCCTGTTATCAGCCGCTGATGTAGTTCTCGAGCTGACCGATGATGAATTTCTGCTGACTGACCATTTCCTTGACCACGTAGCCGATGGAAATAATGCCGAGGACATTGTGTTTTCCATCGAGAACCGGCAGGTGGCGGATGTGTTTATCGGTCATGATCGCCATGCACTCTTCGATCGTCCTGTCCTGAGTGACGTAGATCACCTTGCCGGTCATGACTTCGCTGACCGGTGTCTGTCTTGACGCCTTGCCCTGCAGGATGACCTTCCGCGCATAGTCGCGTTCGGAGAAAACACCGCACAGGCGCTTGCCGTCAAGCACCAGAAGGGCGCCAACGTCGACTTCGGCCATGATTTCGATGGCGCGCAGAACCGACTGCTCGGGAGCAACGGCGGCCAGTTTCTTGTTCTTGCCTTCTATGAGCTGTTTGAGTGTTTTCATCGGCGTCCTCGTCCTTGTGGGTGGGTTGATCAAGGCGTTCGTCACCAACCAGTTTAAATGAATCAGCGCAGGCCGGCAATGTAGTCGGCAACTGCCTTGATCTGCTTGTCCGAGAGTTTGTCCGCAATGGTCCGCATCATCTTCTCCGCGTCATTGGAACGTTCTTCACTGCGGAAGTTCTTCAACTGGGTCTCGGTGTACTCGGCGTGCTGTCCGGAAAGGCGCGGGTACTGTGCCGGAACCCCCGCGCCCGCCGGGCCGTGGCAACCGGCGCAGGCCGGAATGCCCCGGTCGAAATCACCTTTGCGCCAGAGGATCTTGCCGGCCGCAACCAGTTTTACGTCGGTCGCCGTCGCCGGTCTCGGCTTCTGCTGCGAGAAATAGAGCGCCAGGCTCTTCATGTCTTCGCCGCTCAGGGGCGCCGCCATGCCGGCCATGATCGGGTTGTTGCGTATGGCCGGTTTGCCATCAGCCGCCTTGAACTCGGAAAGCTGCTTGAACAGATATTCCGATCCCTGACCGGCGAGAATCGGGTTGGCGGGTATCACACTGTTACCGTCTGCACTGTGGCAGGCTATGCAGACCGATTCCGCGGTTTTCCTGGCTTTTGCCAGATCAGGTTTGACTTTTGCTTCTTCTGCTGCAAAGACGGAGAAGCAGGCGGCCATGAGAACCGCAAGAGCCGTGGTACGAATCATGGACAAACTCCTATGGATGATTCCGAGTTCAGAGAAGCAAACTTCCAAACCTGATATTCTATAGCACTTTAAGGCTGAGTCACGTTAGCCTCCAACCTCTGCGGTTTGCCAATGCCTCTCTTTCAGAAGGCGGTTTTTCATACCACCGTCGCCAATTTGCATGATCTGCCTGCCGATTCCCAGCGGGAGATCGCCTTTGCCGGACGCTC
>CAIVZW010000486.1 GCA_903910495.1 uncultured beta proteobacterium | reverse complement strand
GACGGCGGCGCCATGGGGCGTTCCGGGAACCGGCACCGCCACATACACGGTGTACTTCTGCAATTCCTCGGGCAAGGGCCCGACCAGACGTATGCCCTTCACCGGCATGATTTCGCTGATCTGGTGGATGCCCAGTTCAATTTCTCCACGGCCGACCGGCTCGACCACATAGCCGCCCTTGAGCAGCGTCGTTTTCGCTTTCACCTCGTCGGCGATGCCGAGTTTCTCCAGCACCGCAGCGACATGCTTGCCGCTGGTGCCGATGGTCGGATCGATGTACACCAGAGATTTGGCGGCCAGCACGGTACGCTTGAAGGCTTCGGTCGTCGAAATGTCCGGCAGGGGCACTTTTTCATTCACCGCCACGCCCACGCCAACGCGCGCAATCGGACGGCCGATGCCTTTCGGCAACTTGCCTTCGCGCTCAAGACGCTCGAGCACATCACTCGTGATGATCACCATGTCGATGGCTTCGCCCTTGGCGAGTCGCTCGGTCAGCGGCCCCATCGGCTGGAATTCGACCAGGGCAAGGTGTCCGGTGGCGGCCTTGAACGACTGCAGCAGTGGTTCCACCAGGGCTTTTGCCGCGCCACCCGACAGTACGCGTATCTCATCCGCATTGGCCAGCGGCGCACACAGCGCGACCAGGGTCAGTGTTGCAATAAAAAGGCGGAGTATCGATCCACGCTTGTGCCTGTAGACTTCGCAATGCTTGCCCATGTGATGCCTCCGTCCGAACGGGTTTGAGAAATACGCCGAAATAAGCAGTCATCGCCATTTGCGACCCTGACCGTGGTTGAATTCTGACACACTCTGCCGCTTTATTCTCCAAAGCCTCCGGCCTGATTCATTATCAAACCAAGCTTGGGCGTTTCCGTAGGGCGGGTCGATTGATGATAAAATTCCTCGCTAAATATTAGCAATGCTGACGGCTGCAACTGACTGCCCAGCTCCCGGATCACACTCTCGAAACCTTTGACAGAAAGCCTGAAATGACCACCAACATCCGCCAGGAAGATTTGATCCAGAGCATTGCCGACGCCTTCCAGTACATCAGCTATTACCATCCGCTCGACTTCATCAAGGCGCTGGGCGAAGCCTACGAGCGCGAGGAATCGCCTGCCGCCAAGGACGCAATTGCCCAGATCCTGACCAACTCGCGCATGTCGGCCGAAGGCCACCGCCCGATCTGTCAGGATACCGGCATCGGCATGGTCTTTCTCAAGGTCGGCATGAACGTGCAGTGGCCGGACGCCACCATGAGCCTGCAGGAAATGGTCAACGAAGGCGTGCGCCGCGCCTACGCCGACCCGGACAACCCGCTGCGCGCCTCGGTGCTCGCCGATCCGGCCGGCAAACGCAACAACACCAAGGACAACACCCCGGCCGTCGTGCATTTC
This sequence comes from uncultured beta proteobacterium, assembly GCA_903910495.1. The sequence goes on along the minus strand of CAIVZW010000486.1, from coordinate 758 downwards.
GAGATCGTTCCCGGCCATCACGTTGAAGTCATCTGCGCGGCCAAGGGCGGCGGCTCCGAAGCCAAGGCCAAGTTCGCCATGCTCAACCCGTCCGACGACCTCGTCGACTGGATCCTCAGGACCGTGCCGACCATGGGCGCAGGCTGGTGCCCACCCGGCATCCTCGGTGTCGGCATCGGTGGCACGCCAGAGAAAGCGATGCTGATGGCCAAGGAGGCTATCATGGCCCCGATCGATATTCATGAGCTCAAGGCACGCGGCGCCAAAACCAGAGCCGAAGAACTGCGTCTCGAACTCTACGAAAAAATAAACGCCCTCGGTATTGGCGCTCAAGGTCTGGGCGGGCTCACCACCGTGCTCGACGTCAAGGTGCTCGACTTCCCCTGTCACGCCGCCAACCTGCCGGTCGCGCTGGTTCCCAACTGCGCCGCCACCCGCCATATCCACTTCCATCTCGACGGTTCCGGCCCGGCCAGGCTCGAACCCCCGAAGCTGGAAGACTGGCCGGCCGTGACCTGGACGCCGGATCTCAAGACGGCCACGCGCGTTGATCTCAACACGCTGACCAAGGCCCAGGTCGCCGCCTGGACACCCGGCCAGAAGCTGCTGCTCAACGGCAAGATGCTCACCGGCCGCGACGCCGCGCACAAGCGCATCGCCGACATGCTGGCCAAGGGCGAGAAGCTGCCGGTGGACTTCACCAACCGCGTCATCTACTACGTCGGCCCGGTTGATCCGGTACGCGACGAAGTGGTCGG
>CAIVZW010000485.1 GCA_903910495.1 uncultured beta proteobacterium | reverse complement strand
TCACGCGCGGCATAAAGGATCTGTGTGAGCCGCCCATTTCCTTGCTGTCGCCCCTTGACGTCAAGCAGCTTGCGCAGACGCTCGTTTTCGGCCTCAAGATGGCGTGTACGCAAAAGTGTTTCAGCGCCGTCCAGTTGCGCACGTTTCAGGCGCTTGTTCTCATCCTGGGAACGTGCGATGTTGGAAAAATAGCTGGCGGCATTCTCAAGAAACTGAACGGGCGCATGCGCGGCCTGTTGCAAGGGGTGTGTAAACAGCGACACACCTTGTCTCAGCAGTTCCAGGGTCTGAAAGCGGGCATCGATGAAAATCAGCGCCAGCGAAAGCCCAGCGTAGAACGACAGCCGGGCCAGCGGTGCAGGGCCGCGTTTGAAAAACGGAGGCGGCTGATGATCCATGCTTCAGTTAAGTGTGAAAAGCGGAAAGTCAAATGTCGGCATGCGGGCGTCAGAAGCGGCAATTACCCCATTGGCCGGAGTTGCCGGGCATGCGTCACGCACACATAAGGAAAGGGCTTTACTCCTCACGCCTTATCCCAGGCTCCTCACAGAATATCAGTCCGAAGCAAAGATACTGCCGAGTTTATCCATTCTCTCGAGTGCCAGACCGCAACCCCGTGCCACACAGGTCAGCGGTTCTTCGGCAACGATAACTGGCAGGCCGGTTTCTTCCATCAGCAGTCGGTCAAGGTCCCGCAACAGCGCGCCACCACCGGTCAATACCATACCCTTGTCGGCGATATCCGCGCCCAATTCCGGGGGCGTCTTCTCAAGCGCCGACTTGACCGCCGAAACAATGTTGTTAAGCGGTTCGGTAAGCGCTTCGAGAATTTCGTTTGAGGAAATGGTGAACTTGCGCGGAATCCCCTCTGCCTTGTTGATGCCGGAAACTTCCATCTCGCGAACTTCGGCGCCAGGGAAAGCGGAACCGATGGTCTTCTTGATGTTCTCGGCCGTATTCTCGCCGATCAGCATGCCGTAATTGCGGCTGATGTAACTGATGATCGCTTCGTCGAGTTTGTCGCCGCCGACGCGCACCGAGCCGGCATAAACCATTCCGCCGAGCGAGATGACGCCAACCTCGGTAGTTCCGCCGCCGATATCGACGACCATCGACCCGGTCGGGTCGGAAACCGGCAGACCGGCACCAATTGCGGCCGCCATCGGTTCCTCGATCAGAAACACCTGGCTGGCTCCGGCACCAATGGCGGATTCGCGGATAGCGCGGCGCTCGACCTGCGTCGAGCCTGATGGAACGCAGATGATGATGCGCGGACTGGGAGAGAGCAGACGGGATTCGTGCACCTTGCGGATGAACTGCTTGAGCATCTGCTCGGTCACGGTAAAGTCGGCGATCACTCCATCCTTCATCGGACGAATGACCGTAATGGCTCCCGGCGCCTTGCCGAGCATATCCTTGGCACTCTGGCCGACGGCCTGGATCGTCTTCTTGGCGTTGGGGCCGCCTTCCATACGAATCGCGACAACCGACGGTTCGTCAAGGACGATACCTCTGCCGCGCACGTAGATCAGCGTATTGGCGGTGCCAAGATCGATGGCCAGATCGTTCGAAAAATAACTGCGTAAGAAACTAAACATGCCTGAATATCCGTGGAAGCTCCGCAGGGGCTGCGGCGAGTAAAGTATTTATGATACCTTATATGACTCCCCATTTTAAGATTTTACTGATTTCATAATCATGTTGCTTACCCTGGAACAAGTCCGACGTGTTGCCCATCTCGCCCGGATCGAAGTCAGCGACGCCGAGGCAGAATCCACACTCGGCCACCTGAACGGAATTTTTACCCTGATCGAGGCCATGCAGGCGGTCGACACCAAAGGCGTCGAGCCGATGGCACACGCCCAGGATCTCGCCCAGCGCCTGCGCGCCGACTCCTCAACCGAACCCGTTGGACTATCCGCCCTGGCCCGGCGCGCCGACTTTCAGGCTGTCGCGCCGGAAACCGAAGCCGGGCTTTACCTCGTGCCCAGGGTGATCGAATGATTGCGCGCAGCGTAACCGCCCTCGCCCAGGCATTGTCCAGCAAAGAGATTTCCAGCGTCGAACTGACACAACTCTATCTCGACCGGATCGTCCGCCATAACCCGGCACTTAACGCCTTTGTTACCGTTGATCCCGAACAAAGCCTGGCGCAGGCGAAACGGGCCGATGAACGGCGTGTTGCCGGGCAGGCAACCCCGCTGACCGGCATTCCGCTGGCGCAGAAGGATATCTTCTGCACCAGGGGCTGGCTGACCACTTGCGGCTCGAAAATGCTCGGCAATTTTGTCAGTCCCTACGATGCAACCGTGATCGAGCATTTCAACGCGGCCGGGGCCGTCATTCTCGGCAAAACGAACATGGATGAATTCGCCATGGGCTCGTCGAACGAAACTTCGTACTACGGTGCGGTGAAGAATCCGTGGGACACGACGCGTGTTCCCGGCGGTTCGTCGGGCGGTTCGGCCGCGGCCGTAGCGGCGCTTCTTGCCCCGGCAGCGACCGGTACCGACACTGGCGGATCAATCCGCCAGCCGGCGGCCCTGTGCAACCTGACCGGTCTGAAGCCGACTTATGGCGTGGTTTCGCGTTACGGCATGATTGCCTTTGCCTCTTCGCTCGATCAGGGCGGGCCGATGGCCCGCTCGGCTGAAGATTGCGCGCTGCTGCTCAATACCATGGCTGGTTTTGACGAACGCGATTCGACCAGCCTTGACCGTACCAGGGAAGACTACAGCCGTGAGCTTTCCACCATGCCCGCAGGAAAGCCCTTGGCCGGCCTGAAAATTGGTTTGCCCAGTGAGTTTTTCGGCGATGGCTGTACTCCCGAAGTCATGCAACTCGTCACAGCGGCCATCGTCGAATACCGCAAGCTGGGCGCGGAAACGGTCGATATCAGCTTGCCCAACATGAAGCTTTCGGTGCCGGCCTATTACGTGATCGCTCCGGCGGAGGCCAGTTCGAACCTTTCGCGCTTTGACGGCGTGCGCTATGGCTATCGTGCTCCGGAATACAACGATCTCGACGACATGTACGCCAGAAGCCGGGCCCAGGGTTTCGGCGCCGAGGTCAAGCGGCGCATCCTGATCGGCACCTACGTGCTCTCGCACGGCTACTACGACGCCTACTACCTGCAGGCGCAACGCATCCGGCGCCTGATCGCCAATGATTTCATTGCCGCCTTCAAGCAGTGCGACGTGATCATGGGACCAACCAGTCCGAGCACCGCGTTCAGGATCGGAGAAAAGGCTTCTGACCCGGTACAGATGTACCTCTCCGACATTTACACGATCGCCGTCAATCTGGCCGGACTGCCGGGCCTGTCGCTGCCTTGCGGTTTTGCCAGCGGCTTGCCGGCGGGCCTGCAACTGATCGGCGATTATTTCAGCGAAGCCCGGCTGCTCAACGTCGCACACCGCTACCAGCAGGTTACCGGCTGGCACAGGCAGTATCCGGTCGGTTTTGACTGAGCAGCCCAGATGAGATTGATCCACGCCGTGCCACTGGCCTTGCTGCTCGGCGCCTGTGCAACGCCGGTGCCGGAAGTGGTGCCGGAGCCGGTATCAGTTCCGGTTGAGCCGCTAGCGACTATGGCCAGGCCGGAACCGGTGGAGCGGATCAAGTCGCAGCCGCTCAAGCATCTACTCGGTCGCTCAATCAAACCGATACCCGATCAGGCGCTGGAGGTCCGCACCAAGTGCAGTTTTCGCGATGTCGCCGGCGGTCGCGGGACCATGGATCTGCAGGTGACCAAGGCCGAGGTCAAGCGTTTTGTCGCCGAAGTGAACATCCCGAGGCAGGGAATGTGCCGCTTCAACATGAAAACGTTCAAGCAGACGGCCCACTTGCCGAACGTCGTGCTGACCGATGCCGCCAGCGGGTGCGTGGTACGCATGTGGGAGCAGGAAAAGAACGTTACGGTTGCCTTCAGCGCCTGCCAGTCGAAGTGTGGCGGTGACGCCTTCAGTTATCTCTGGCCGATTCTGGTGGATACCCGGAATGGCCGCTGTACTTGATCGATGAATCAGAGTGAGTAAAGCGCAATGAAACAATGGGAAATCGTAATCGGCATCGAGACACATGCCCAACTCTCGACGCAGTCGAAAATATTCTCCGGCAGTTCAACGGCCTTCGGTGCCGAACCCAACGTCCAGGCCAACGCAGTCGATATCGCCCTGCCCGGTGTGTTACCGGTACTCAACAAGGGCGCGGTTGAATGCGCCATCCGCTTCGGCCTGGCGGTTAACGGCAAGGTGGCAGCGAAATCGGTTTTTGCGCGCAAGAATTACTTTTATCCCGATCTGCCCAAGGGCTACCAGATCAGCCAGTACGAGCATCCGGTCGTCGTTGGCGGCAACATGACGATTCAGTGGAGCCAGGGCGACAGCCTCACGGAAAAAACCATCAACCTGACCCGCGCGCATCTGGAAGAGGACGCCGGAAAATCACTGCACGAGGATTTCAACGGCAAGACGGGCATCGATCTCAATCGCGCCGGTACGCCACTGCTCGAAATCGTGAGCGAACCCGATATGCGTTCTTCCGGCGAGGCCGTGGCCTATGCCAAGGCATTGCACGCGCTGGTGCGCTGGATCGGCATTTGCGACGGCAACATGCAGGAAGGCTCGTTCCGCTGTGACGCCAATGTTTCGGTGCGCCCGCTCGGGCAAAAGGAGCTTGGCACACGGCGTGAGATCAAGAACCTCAACTCCTTTCGTTTCATGCAGCAGGCCATCGACTTCGAAGTGCAGTGGCAAATCGCCACGATCGAAGATGGCGGGCGCATCGAGCAGGCCACCGTGCTGTTCGACCCTGACAGCGGCGAGACCCGTGCCATGCGCTCCAAGGAGGACGCGCACGACTACCGCTACTTCCCCGACCCCGACCTGCTGCCACTGATCATCGACCGCGAGTGGGTCGAGCGTACGCGTGCCGGAATGCCCGAATTGCCGGCGGCCAAACGTGAGCGCTTTGTTACGGACTATGCCCTGTCGGTCTACGATGCAACGGCTTTGACGGCCTCACTGGAAATCGCCGACTACTACGAATCCGTGCTGGCCGTTACCGGCAAGGCCAGCGCCAAGCCCTCTGCCAACTGGGTCACCGTCGATCTGGCGGCACGTCTGAACAAGGACGGCAAGGACATCGGCGCATCACCGGTCTCGGCCGCGCAACTGGGCGGCCTCGTCGCGCGCATCGCCGACAACACGATCTCCAACAACATCGCCAAAAAGGTCTTCGAGGTTCTATGGAATGGCGAGGGCAGCACGGCCGACGAAATCATCGAAAAGCAGGGGCTGAAGCAGATTACCGACAGCGGCGCCATTGAAGCGCTGATCGACGGGGTACTGGCAGCCAATACGTCAATGGTTGCCGAGTTCAGGGCCGGCAAGGAAAAGGCATTCAATGCGCTGGTCGGCCAGGCGATGAAGGCGACCAAGGGCAAGGCCAACCCGCAACAGGTCAACGAGCTGCTGCGCAAGAAACTCGGTTAGTGACCATCGCCCCCGCCAGGACAGCGGGGAGTCAGTACTTCAGCGCAGAATGGTGCGGCGTCCGAGATCGATGAAACGGCGCTTATCCTCGTCGTACTTGTCGCGGATGATATCGAGTTCCAGCTTCTTGGCCTCGATGATCGACTCCTGTGCCTTGACCTCGGTATCCGCATCGCGCAGGCCTTTCTGGATTTCAGGCGGCAACTGCTTCTTCTTGTAGAATTCGGCTTCGTTCTCGAATTTCTTGCGCTGAGCACGGATTTCGGTGATTTTCACTTCCGCCGCCTTGATCGACTTCTTGACATCCTCCTGGGCGCGCAGACGCATTGCTTCGATGTCCTGTTCAGTGCCGTAGGTATTGAGCAGGGCCTGATCCTTGCGCTGCTGTTCCCTGAGCGCGGTTTCTTCGACCTTGCGCTTCTCTTCTTCGGCCGCACGCTGGGCGCGCTGTTCGGCGGTCAATGGCGCTTCGACGGTACGCACGGTACGGCCGGAATCGCCAAGCTCACGATAGGCGCGTCCGTAACATTCCTGGGGCAGGATATCGCCGCACACCTGCTTGCCGCTGTTATCGTTGCAGCAAAAGAGTTTTCCGGCCGCCAGGGTTGGGCCGACCGCTCCCGGCAACAACGCGGACACGAAGACCAGCAGGAGCGCCAGTACAGGCCGTCTAATTGGGTTGATCAACGCCATACTCCTGCCGGTAACGCATCACTGCCGCTTCATAGCCCCTGAAATCCGGCCGATTATGGAGAAAGGCCATCAGATCATCGAGCGTGGCCACCGCCACCACCGGGATGCCATAATCGCGCTCGACTTCCTGAACCGCGGACAACTCACCGGTACCGCGTTCCATGCGGTCAAGCGCGACGACCACCCCACAGGGGATGGCCCCTGCCGCACGGATCAGCTCGACGGATTCGCGCACCGCCGTTCCGGCCGAGATCACATCGTCGATGATCAGAATGCGTCCGGTCATTGGTGCGCCGATGATGCTGCCACCCTCGCCGTGATCCTTGGCTTCCTTGCGATTGAAGGCAAAGGGCAGATTGCGCCCCGAGCGCGCCAGAGCCAGCGCACTCACGGCAACCAGCGGAATGCCCTTGTAAGCGGGGCCGAACAACGCGTCGATTTCAATGCCGCTGGCGAGGATCGCCTTGGCGTAGAATTGCGACAGTCGATCGAGCGCGGTGCCATCGTTGAACAGACCGGCGTTGAAGAAGTAGGGTGACAGTCGCCCCGCCTTGGTCTTGAACTCGCCAAAACGCAAAACGTTCTGTTTCAGGGCAAAATCGATGAATTCCTGACGAAAGTCCATAGCGCACCAAGCAGAGTTACTTCAACACGGAACCCACATGTTACGCATCATTACACTAAATCTCAACGGCATCCGTTCGGCATGGAACAAAGGCGTCCTGCCCTGGGCCGCGGCGCAGAGTGCCGATATCATCTGCCTGCAGGAACTCAAGGCACAGCCGGCCGATCTTTCTGACGAAATGAAAACGCCGGACGGTATGCAGGCCTACTATCACTGCGCCGAAAAGAAGGGCTATAGCGGCGTCGGGTTGTGGTGCCGGCACAAGCCGGACGCGGTAAGCGCAGGTGTCGGCCATGCCGAATTCGATGCCGAAGGCCGCTATCTGCGTGCCGACTTCGGCAATCTTTCGGTGATCTCGCTTTACCTGCCTTCGGGTTCGAGTTCGCCGGAGCGTCAGGAGGCCAAATTCCGCTTCATGGCCATTTTCTACCCGCATCTTGCTGAACTGGCCAGGAGCGGTCGCGAGGTTGTGGTATGCGGCGACTGGAACATCGCCCATCAGGAAATCGACCTCAGGAACTGGAAAAGCAACCGCAAGAACTCCGGTTTTCTGCCCGAAGAGCGCGCCTGGATCAGCCGCGTACTGGACGAAGGAGGCTGGTGCGACGCCTATCGCCGGCTGCATCCGGCAACGACCGACGAGTGCTACACGTGGTGGTCAAATCGCGGCCAGGCCTGGGCCAAGAACGTGGGCTGGCGGCTGGATTAGTCACTAGCGC
>CAIVZW010000484.1 GCA_903910495.1 uncultured beta proteobacterium | reverse complement strand
CCCCAAGGGCACTTCCTGCGGGGCGCTTTCGCCGGGGTGACGAATAAATCAGCCTTTCCCTAGGGGTGAGCTTGTCGAACCACAGTTTCCTGTACCGGCAAGCCCTTCGACAGGCTCAGGGCGAACGGAGGAGGATGGTTGTCCCATACTTTAGATTGCCCCGTCGCCGGCTAAAGCTCAGTATCGACCCCGGAATCCCCTATAATGCACGTCTTGAGGTGGGTATCTGCCTCAGCCACCCACCTGACAATTCATCGTTATCGGAGAACCCATGGGATTTCTTGCAGACAAGCGCATTCTTATTACTGGCGTACTGTCGAAGCACTCTATCGCTTATGGCATCGCCAAGGCCTGCCACCGGGAAGGTGCGAAACTGGCCTTTACCTATCAGAATGAACGCTTTCTGGATCGCATCAACAAATTTTCCGCCGAATTCGACAGCACGCTGGTTTACCAGTGCGACGTCGCCGAGGATGCGCAGATCGACAAGCTTTTCGCCGATCTGGCGACACAGTGGGAAGGCCTCGACGGACTGGTGCATTCAATTGCCTACGCCCCCACCGAAGCCATCGAGGGTGATTTCCTTGACGGCATCACGCGCGACTCGTTCCGCATCGCCCACGACATCTCATCCTACAGCTATCCGGCACTGGCCAAGGCAGCCCGCCCGCTGCTCCTGAAGGGCAATAACGCGGCATTGCTGGCGCTCACCTATCTGGGTGCCGAACGCACCATGCCGAACTACAACACCATGGGACTGGCCAAGGCCAGTCTCGAAGCCGCGACGCGTTACCTGGCCTTCTGCCTCGGCCCGCAAGGCATTCGCGCCAACGCGCTTTCTGCCGGACCGATCAAGACGCTGGCCGCGTCAGGCATCGGCAATTTCGGCAAGCTGCTGGCCTTCAATTCTCACCACGCCCCGCTGCGCCGTAACGTAACCATCGATGAAGTCGGCAACGCCGCCGCCTTCTTGCTTTCCGACCTGGCCAGTGCAATCACCGGCGAAATCATGTACGTCGATGGCGGCCTGAATACCACGGCACTGGGCAACGCCGATCCGCTTCCGGCCTGAGCAGAAAGCAGTAGGCGAAAAAAACGCCGGCAGGGAAACCTGCCGGCGTTGCTGTTTGAGCTGCAAAGTTACTGGCGCTCGCGGCTTTCCAGTGCCGACTTGTTGATATCGATCTTGTAGCGCAGGCGCAGGCCGGAAAGATAAGCCGACAGATCCTGCTGGGCAATAATCTCGCCGTACTCGCTCTGGAACTTCTTGCGTTTGGCCACATCAAGATTTTCCGGCTGGCTGACCTTGACGATTTTGTAGAGCTCGTAGCTGCCGCCAATGCCACTGCCTACACCGACATACGCAGGCAGTTTCTGAACATCGGCCTTGAAGATGGCCTGCATGGCGGCGGGCGAAAGATCACGCCCCTGCATGCGCGAAGCACTCTTGATCAGCGACCAGGCCAGTTTGTCTTCACTGCCTTCCTTTTTCAACTCGGCCAGGCGTGCTTCTCCGGAATTTCTGGCTAGCGCAGAAACCTCCTGAGACTTGAGCAACTTTTCAATGTCGGCCTTTACCGTATCAAAGGGTTTTCGGGTCGCCGGCACGTAGTCAAGCACCCGTGCAGCCAGAAGCATATTCGGCCCGATTTCAACCGCTTCGGTATTGCGCTTGTTCTTGATCGCATCTTCGGAAAAAAGCGAAGCCAGTATTTTGCTGTTCGCCAGGGGGCCAAGCGCGGCCAAATCTTTCGCATCGGGATTCCTCGGTAGCCAGCCGCTCTGCTGAATCTTCAGCTTGAATTTCTCGGCCGCCGGCTGGAGGCTGTCGGATTGCTCGTAAACCGTGTTGTTGAAAGCCTCTGCAGACTCGGCAAACTTGCGCTGGGCGGCCTGAAGTTTCAGATCACTTTCGATTTCAGGACGCGCTTCGTCAATTGAACGCAGCTTTCCGGGCTTGATGCCCGTGAGCTTGATGATGTGATAACCGAACTCAGACTCCAGCACGTTGGAAATTTCGCCTTCCTTCTGCTTGAACACGGTCTCTTCAAAAGCCTTGACCATCATGCCCCGGCCGAAGAAACCCAGGTCGCCGCCATTCTTGGCTGAACCGGGATCCTGTGAATACTGTTTAGCCAGTTCGGCAAATTTCGCCGGTGCCTTTTGAACTTCCTTCAGCACGTCTTCCGCCTTGGCTTTTGCTTTTTCCTTTTCGGCCTCGGTTTTCGCCACGATCAGAATATGGCTGGCGCGGCGCTCCTCGTTCTGCTGATAGCGATCCTTGTGGCTCTCGTACCAGGCCCTGATCTCAGGCTCGGCAACCGTCACCTGCGACAGGATTGAATCAAGCGACAGCACTAAATACTCGGCCTTGAGCTGCTCTGAGATTTCAAACGGCGACTTGTTGTCGTCATAGTATTTCTGCACCGCCGAGGTTTCGATCTTCACCTTGTCCGCAAACTGCTCAGGCGCAATCCGGAACTCGCTGAACTGGCGTTCCTCGGATTGCAGTCTCAACATCGCTTCGGCCTGGTTATCGGAAACAAAGGCGGTATCGCCGAGCGCTCCGATCAACTGCTGAAGCGTCAGATCCTGGCGCAGCTTGGCCTCGAACTGGGGCTGCGACATACCCTGGGCACGCAGCGCAGCTTCATAACGCGGCATCGAAAACTGGCCGTTCTCCTGCAGTGAAGGAATTTTGCTGATGACGTTGCGCAATACTTCATCACTGGTCACCAGGCTGTTTTTAGCTGTTTCCAGCAGCAGCAAGCGCTGATCAACCATCGCGTTGAGCACGCTCAGCTTCATTTCGGGCGTGTTCATCATTTCCTGTTTAAAACCGGCACCCAGCGCCTGGCGCATTTGATCCTGGCGCTCACGCCAGGCCTGCTCAAACTGGGGAACGGTGATCTTGGTATCACCGACGGTGGCCAGATCACTCCCTACCCCCGAATTCCTGACGTAGGAATCAACGCCCCAGAAGGCGAATGGCAAGGTGATCAGTCCAAGAAATATTTGAACGATTTTCTTGTTGTTGCGTACGGCGTCGAACATGATGATTGCCCGCTAGTCGAGTTGAAAGATTGAAGCAATAACAAAATAGGCGAACTTGCGTTCGCCTATTGCTAGTGGCGGAGTGGACGGGACTCGAACCCGCGACCCCCGGCGTGACAGGCCGGTAT
>CAIVZW010000483.1 GCA_903910495.1 uncultured beta proteobacterium | reverse complement strand
TGGTACCTTGGTCGTTTAGTTCTCTAGGATGATAGCCTGATCGCATCACCCGTGTTGCGTCGGGATAGTGTGCGGTTTGCTCGGTCTCCGGTTTCGGCGTTCTGCCTCGATCAGGCGAGACGGCAAAACAAACACCCACCGGAGAAAACCAGGCTCCTGGTTTCCTCCGAAGTTGGGTGCCTGCAGGCTGCTCAGGCCGGTATGTCAGGCACCAGCAATCTTTCAAGCTGGTAAATCTTGTCCTTGAGCAGCAGTTTCCGTTTTTTCAGGCGGTGGATCAGTAACTGATCCTGCTCGGGCAAGGGCGTACTCGAAAGATGTTCAACGATCAGATTCAGATCTCGATGCTCCACTTGAAGTTCGTTCAGAGTGGCGCGGGCGTTGGCAATTTCTTCTTCGGTCAGCATCATTCAACAATCCGGTGGTTGGTATTCGGCTAAGGTAAAAAAACCTGCAATCCCCACAGGGCTCCCATGCCAAGGATTACGGTCCACAACACGCTTTGTGTCCGCCAGGCAACCACAGCAGCTAATGTGGCCGCCACCAGACGGGGCGCGTCAAGAGCTATGGTAGGCGTGCCGCCGGGAAAAAACAACGATGGTGTGATGATGGCGGTCATTACTGCCGGTGGCACATAGGTCAAGGCACGTTTTAGCCAGATCGGCAGTTCCAGTCGCGAGAGCAGTGCAATCGGGACAAAACGGATGGCAAAAGTAATCAGGCCGATGCCGATAATGATCGTCCAGATGATCAGCGCAGGGGGTTCGCTGCCTGCCGGACTCATTTGGCCCACCCCAGCTTTTCTGCCAGCAGACCAACGCTGATGCCGATCATCGCTGCCGCGATGAGATTGAGTTTGAGGGGTAGCACCAGAAGAACCGAAGCGACTCCGCCGGCAAAGCCGGCGAGCAGCATGGCACGATTGGAAAGCAGCGGAACGACGATGGCGATAAAGGTCAGCGGAATGATGAAATCGAGAGACCAGTCCTGCGGAATCAGGCTGCCCAGAAAAATACCCAACAGGGTGGCGATTTGCCAGCACACCCAGGTGGCGATCGAGATGCCGAAAAGAAACCAGTGCCGATCCCTGCGCTCACCTTGTTCCATATAGCGCAGGATGGCCAGTGCGTAAGCCTGGTCAACCATCAGATAGGAAAGCAGGAATTGCCAGCGCTTGCCGAGCGAAGCGAGGTGCGGAGCGATTGATGCGCTGTACATCATGAAGCGGAGGTTGACCACAGCGGCGGTGCAGATGACAACGAGAATCGGGGCGCCGCTGACAAAAAGCTGGGTGGCCGCGATCTGCGACGATCCGGCAAAAATGATCCAGCTCATCGAGAAGGCCTGCCAGGGGGTCAAGTCGGCAGCGATGGCCGCTGCACCACAAACCATGCCAAAGGGGACGTTCGCCATGATCATGGGAATGAAAGCGCGAACCCCCGCGGCAAACTCGGTTCTCGCGTTTGAGACTTGGGACATTGGCGGTGTTTGGGCATAGAATAGGGGATAAGATTGTAACCCTTGGAATGTGTCGGAGGAGGCCTATGCTGTATCACGTGGTTGTTTCGTTTGGCAAGAATAAGGATTATCGATTCGAGTTTTCCGAGGCAGATCTGGCCGAGAGTTCGCCTGAAGAGGCCCGGCGCTGGTTTGACAAGGAATTCGCGGAGCTGAAGTGCGAAGTCACCAGCCCCACGGGCAAGGTGCTGATTATCGACAAGATACTCAATATCGCCCGCAATGGCGGCGAACAGCGTTTTATCGATGGCAAGTCGTGGGCCACGCAGTTTGCCCGTTACACGGCTCTGGCTTTGGGGCGCGATACCATTCGCATCGATTTAGAGGCGTTCGCTATCGGTTACTGAGGCATTGATGATTTCCATGCGGCGCAGACGGTTTGTCCTGCGCCGTTTCTTTTGCTAGTGCTAATCCATGAACAAGGCGTTTACCAGAGAAACTGACGGGGATGACGAGGAAGAGCCTGAGCCTTCGCTGCAGCTTCCTTTGGGTACCCGCAACTACATCACTCCGGGTGGCCATGCGCGCATCAGGGACGAACTCGATCATTTGCTGCGTAGCGAGCGTCCGCATGTGGTCGAGGTTGTGCATTGGGCCGCTTCCAACGGTGATCGTTCGGAGAATGGTGACTACATCTACGGCAAGCGTCGTTTGCGCGAAATTGACCGGCGCATCCGTTTTCTGACCCGGCGGCTCGATCTGGCCGAAATCGTTGATCCGGCGCGTCAGGAGAATTCGGATCAGGTATTTTTCGGCGCTACAGTCACACTTTGTGATGAACAGGGGGCAGAGCAGACGTATCAGATAGTCGGTGTCGATGAGACCGATTTTACGCGCGGACGGATCAGCTGGGTATCGCCGCTGGCGCGAGCGCTGCTCAAGGCCCGCGAGGGCGATGTCGTGAGGTTCCTGAGCCCTGCGGGCTGGCGCGAAGTGGAAGTTTTGACTATCGAATACCGGAGTATCGAGCCGTAAAAGGCGCCAGGTTTTTTGCAATGTTCTCCTGCCCAGGATTGATACGGATGTTGAACCGGTTCAATATCGCGCAAGAGTATAATTCGGAATGAGCACCCAGGTAACGGCAACGCACCACCAATCATTTTATGCAGAGATAAAGACATAAACCCAAATTATCCATTACTCATCGGCCGCCAACTTGGGCGACAGTATGTTGAGTCAGCTTGGCCCTCACCCCAACCCTCTCCCGCGGGAGAGGGTGCGCGGCAGCGCG
>CAIVZW010000482.1 GCA_903910495.1 uncultured beta proteobacterium | reverse complement strand
GGCACGCGCCCGCGAAGTATGCTAACGATGTTTCGGGATTTTGGATTGCGGCAATCCGTCGGGTCTAACCAGTCCGAAATCCCTATATGGTATTCTCTTTCCGACAGTCAATCGTATCTCTGCAGTGTAGCGTTACACAGGAATGGATGCCTGTTGGAACTAATAGTACATTAAAGATGTCCCGCCCTGCAAGGGGTGGGGTGCCAGCAAGGCTGGCGGTGTCTGCATTCAGGACCGGGAAATCCACGAGGCTTATGACCGCCTATTTCGGACTGTCCGCTTGCAGATGGTTCAAATACCAATAGGGAGTTGCGCTTCGAGCGCCAATATAGGGACGTATCTGAACTTGCATCCGCTCAGCCTCCGAACGAAAGGAGTCTATCATGGTTTACGTTGGTATTGACTGGGCCGACCAGTCGCACAGTTTGTGCATTTTAGACGAGACGGGCAACAAGCTCCTTGCATTTGATATCCCGCACGGTCAAGGCGGGTTTGAGACTGCACACGAGCAAATAGCCAAGTATGCTCATTCCGCAGCGAACGCACCTGTGGCTATAGAGACCAAGGATTCGCTGATCGTGGACTTCTTCTTAGAACTGGGCTACAGCCTGCATTTCCTGAACCCAAGACAAACGGATCGATTCCGTGACCGCCACAGGATGAGCGGTGCTAAGTCGGACGGCTTTGACGCCTACGTTCTTGCGGACGCCCTGCGAACAGATCAGCACTTGTTCAATGCACTCTCTCCACTGGACGAGCAGAGCCTCAAGCTGCGCGTTCTCACGCGCACACGGGAGGGTCTCGTGCAACGAAAGGTTGCCGTCTCGAATGAGCTGACGGCCGCGCTCAAGCGTTACTTCCCAGTAGCCGTGAAGCTGTTCAAAAGCTTGGATACGCGGGAAGCCATAAGCTTCCTGCTGCAGTATCCCACCTACGCTCAGGCTAAAACGGTCTCAGTGTCGCGCATTCACTCCGTCCTAAAAAAGGCGGGGCTTTCTGACAAGGTCGCAGAAAAGCACGCAGACACCATCAAGAGCAAACTCCAGGAGCCGCAGCCGACTCCATCCCGGAGCATAGCTGAGGCCTACCCTATGGCCGCCAAGTCTCTGCTACGACAGATGTACAACATTCTTGAAGAGCTTGACGCCATAGAAGCGCAAATCAAGATCAACTATGAGGACCACCCCAACAAGGAGTTGCTAGAATCTTTGCCAGGGATTGCCTCAACACTCGGACCTGTACTGGCAGCAGAGCTGGGATCTGACATAGCACGCTTTGCCGATCTAAAGACGCTCAAAGCCTTTGCCGGTTCAAGCCCAATCACACAGAGTAGCGGCAAGCACTGCGAGATCAAGTTCCGCAGGGCCTGCAACTGGCGCGTTAGACAGGCACTTCATCTGGCCAGCCAGTCCGCGATCACGTGCTGCCCATGGGCTCGCGAACTCTACAAAAGACTTCGGTCGGAAGGCAAATCCTACGGACGCGCACTCCGAGCCGTCGCTAACCAGCTCATTGAAATACTACATGCCATAATGATTAGTCGAACGCCATATTCGGAGGAATACCACATGAGAATGAAGGTGATTCACTCTAAGGCGACGGCCAATTTGACATAGGGAGTCCGAAACAACTGACAACATATAGGCGAGAGCAAAGGGCCAATGTGCCACAGCCGGGTTGCTTAGCGCTGGAACACTAATAAACAAAAGGCACAGAAGAAGGTAGAGATTAGATGAAAAAGCTTATGACACTTCTCGTAATTGCAACACTTGCCATGGGG
>CAIVZW010000481.1 GCA_903910495.1 uncultured beta proteobacterium | reverse complement strand
TGTCGGCGCAGCTTGAACTGAATCGTTTCTCCGGGTTTCTGGCCGGCGATCAGGTCGAGCATGACCTGCGGGTCCTTGACGGATTTCCCGTCTACCGAAAGCAGGATGTCCCCCGGTTTTATACCGCCCGCGTCAGCCGGGCTGCCGCGCTGTACACCGGCGATCAGCGCGCCCTCGGCGTCAGGCAAGCCAAAGGATTCGGCGAGTTCGCGGGTGATTTCCTGTGCTTCGACACCGATCCAGCCGCGCGTGACCGTGCCGCTCTGGATGATCTGTTCCATGACATTCTTGGCCGTCGAGATCGGAATGGCAAACCCGATACCGAGCGAACCCCCGGAGCGCGAGTAAATAGCCGTGTTGATGCCGACCAGATTGCCCCGGCTGTCGATCAATGCGCCGCCCGAGTTGCCGGGATTGATGGCGGCGTCGGTCTGGATGAAATTCTCGAAGGTATTGATGCCCAGATGCGAACGACCCAGCGCCGAGACGATGCCCATGGTTACCGTCTGGCCGACGCCGAAGGGATTGCCGATGGCCAGAACGACGTCGCCGACGATGACGTTATCCATTTGCCCGAGGGTGATCGCCGGCAACTTGGGTTCCGTGGCCTTTTCAGCGTCGATGCGCAGCACGGCGAGGTCGGACTCAGGGTCGCCGCCGACCAGATGCGCTTTGCGATTGCGTCCGTCGTTGAGAGCGACTTCGATCTGGTCGGCGCCGTCGACCACATGGAAATTGGTGAGGATGTAACCGCTCGGGCTGACAATGACGCCCGAGCCCAGTCCCGAGTTGCGCTGTCCTTCCGCATCAGGACGTTGGCCAAAAAAATGGCGGAACAGCGGGTCATCGATCAGCGGGTGACGTGGTGCCCGTATCTTCTGCGAGGTGAAGACATGAACCACCGCAGGCAGTGCCTTGCGTGCGGCGTCGCGGTACGATGCCGTGCCGGCAGCCGGTTCTCCGCTTTTCGAAGATTCCTGCAAGGCCACAATGCTGGGGGCGTTGCTGGTCTGCTTGCCCAGCCATTCGGGCTTGAGTGTGCTGATCACAAAAAGAACAGCAAGACTAACCGTGACGGTTTGTGCAAAAATCAGCCAAAGTCTGCGCATGGAATAACCGGAGCCAAATAATGAAACGTGAAGAACTGACGCGCTATCTCGACGACTTGCTTGAGTCGGCGCGCTTTCGGGATTATTGCCCAAACGGCCTGCAAGTGGAAGGACGCGCCGACGTAAAGCGTATTGTTGCCGGTGTTAGCGCCAGCCAGGCACTGATCAGTGCGGCGATTGCGCGCGGGGCCGATACTCTGCTGGTGCACCATGGCTGGTTCTGGCGCGGCGAGGATGGTCGTGTGACGGGGGTACGCAAGACCCGTTTGCAATCGCTGCTGAAGCACGACATTAATCTGATCGCCTATCACCTGCCGCTCGATGCTCATGTCGAATTCGGTAACAACGCGCAATTGGCCAGCCATCTGGGCTGGACTGTTGAAGGGCGTTTCGGGGAGCAGGATATGGGCTGGTATGGACGCTTGCTGAAGCCGGCAAGCCTTGCGGAACTGAGGCAGAGCATTGCTGAAAAATTGCAGCGCCAGCCTCAGGTAATCGGCGATGATGCACGTCAGGTGCATCGCGTGGCCTGGTGTTCGGGCGGCGCGCAAAGCCTTTTTGAGCAGGCCGTAACACTGGGCGTTGATGTTTATCTTTGCGGCGAAATCTCGGAGCAGAACGTGCATCTGGCGCGCGAATCCGGAGTAGCTTATATTGCGGCTGGGCACCACGCGACCGAGCGTTGTGGCATAAAGGCATTGGCGGCGCATCTGCTCACGCAGTTCGGGATCGAGTGCGAGTTCGTCGATATTGATAATCCGGTCTAGTAGTCAGTCAACGAAAAGTGCGAACCACCAAGTCACCAAGTTAACCAAGAAAGCACCAAGTTAACGTCTTGTTTTCTTGGTGAAACTTTGTGTCCTTTGTGTCCCCCAAGGGGATTTCCTTCGGGGCATCTTGGTGGTGAAGCTCTTATCCTTGCCTTTCAACATGACTACCTACTAGTTTTTATAGGGAGTTTGTATGGCCTACGTTTTTCCGCCTGCAGCGCAGGTCGTTGTTCCCGTTGTCGGGCTCGCGGCCGTTTTTCCGGTGCGTCGCGTTTATTGTGTCGGACAGAACTATTCCGCGCATATTGCCGAAATGGGCGGCGATACCCGCGAACCGCCTTTTTTCTTCAGCAAGCCGGCGGATGCCCTGGTTCCCTGCGGCGGAGATGTGGCCTATCCGCCAATGACCGATAATTTCCATCATGAAGTCGAACTGGTCGTGGCGCTGGGCAAGGGGGGCGCAAACATTCCGACCGGGCAGGCACTCGACTGCGTGTTCGGCTATGCCATCGGATTTGACCTGACCCGGCGCGATCTGCAGGCGCTGGCCAAGGAAAAGCAGCAGCCGTGGGAAATGGGCAAGGGGGGCGATCAGGGCGGGCCGATCAGCGCCCTGGTGCCGGTAGCCGGGGGTGCTCATCCGGCAAAGGGGGCGATCTGGCTCAAGGTCAACGGTGAACTGCGCCAGCGCGGGGATCTGGCGCAGATGACGTGGACGGTGGCTGAAGTGATTTCCCGGCTGTCGAATTACATCTGTCTGGCACCCGGCGATCTGATCTTCACCGGAACCCCGGCCGGCGTGTCAAGGATTGTGCGCGGCGATGTGCTTGAAGGCGGTATTGATGGCCTTGGCGAGTTGAAAATCAGACTCGTATGAACAACATGAAACGAGGGTCAGTGACGGAGTCGATCAAGGACGATTAGCCAGGTCAATAGTAGACCAAACGATATGAAGCGATTTTTAAGCAGGTCATCGACCCAACTTGAGGCAGTTCTTGAATTCACGCTTGTTTCCAGTTGTAAAAGTGTTGGTGTGGCTTCAGAGTGAAATCGTATTTCATCTGACGAAACGAATTTTAACGACAGCCCGTCGGCATGTCTGTTGTGCCTTTGCCGGTGTTTTGTAACCGGGCGTTACATGGCGCCGCATTCAAGCTATTGCGCAGAAGAGTCATAGGATGCCACCTGTTTTCGCCGGAAGCGCAGAAACGGGATCGTTTCACCGAGAACGAGTTACCCCGCCTTGAGCCTGTTTGCCCACCAGTCCCGCCTGATTCTGCGGCACGCCACCCCGATGCTGATCGCCCAGCTGGCCTCGATGGGCATGATGGTGATCGATACCGTGCTGCTCGGCCATTACGGCACCGAGGATCTGGCCGCTGTGGCAGTCGGTGG
>CAIVZW010000480.1 GCA_903910495.1 uncultured beta proteobacterium | reverse complement strand
GGATGTCTGCCGACGCCTTGCCAAGCAGGGTTATCTGGCGATTGCCCCCGAGCTTTACGCCCGTCAGGGCGACCCGCGGGCTTATACCAATGTTCAGGAACTGATGAGCAATCTGGTGAGCAAGGTCGCCGATGCGCAGGTGCTGGGCGATCTGGATGCCTGTGTGGCCTGGGCGAAAGGCAACGGCGGCGATGTGGTGCGGCTGGGCATCACCGGTTTCTGCTGGGGCGGGCGCATTACCTGGCTGTACACGGCGCATAACCCACAGGTAAAGGCCGGCGTGGCCTGGTACGGACGGATCGTCGGCACGGCCAGCGAAATGAACCCGAAACATCCGATTGACATCGCCGGTCAATTGAAAGGCCCTGTCCTTGGTCTTTATGGCGGCCAGGATCAGGGTATCCCGCTCGATACCCTCGACAGTATGCGCAAGGCGCTGGCCGAATCCGGAAATCCAGCCAGCAAGGCCTCCACCATTGTCGTTTACGACAAAGCTCCGCATGCTTTTAATGCCGATTACCGGCCGAGCTACCGCAAGGAAGAGGCCGAGGACGGCTGGAAACGCCTGCTGGCCTGGTTCAAGCAGAACGGTATCTAGTCAGACGGCCCTGCGCTGCCAGTTCGATGGGCTTGGAGGTTCGGGGTCTGCTGAGAGTGCCCCGAAGCTCACTGAGCTCAGGCGTGTGGGACTGGCAAAAACTCACAGATGGTACTTGTCGACCTTCTTTTCGTAGCCCTTGTCGGCCATGCATTTGTCCATGGCGTCCTTGGCATCATCGCCAACCTGGCGCGCCATGACGGTCTTGCAGACGATCAAATCATCCTGCAAGGCGTCGTTGTTCCCCGCATTTTTCGAGTAGGTGTAGGTATTGGTACAAGCGCCCAGAATCAGGCAAAGACCGGCGGTGGCAGTAACGATGGATTTCATGGAAACACCTCCAGTAAGCGTTGCTGAGTTATTGAATCCGACATTACGTTAGCACACTTTCTTCTGGTGCAAGGAGGATGCGTCCAGAATGGAAGCCAAAGCGCACCCTCCATCAGCCGTGTCTATCAGTGATTCGATCCTTCATTCAAGCGGACAGCAGGGAGTACAGTTTATAATCTCTTTTTAACAGTTTTTCCCACATGCTGGCCATTGCATCCCCAAGTAGCAAGGAACTGTACTTCCGTCTGCTGACCTATGTCCGGCCCTATTGGCGTGTACTGGTCGCCGGTCTGATCGCCACTTCGTTTGCCGCCGCCACCGAACCCCTTTTCCCGGCTCTGCTGAAACCCCTGCTCGACAATGGCTTTACGACCCATTCCAGCCAGTCGCCCCTATTGGTTGCCGGAATGATCGTTGGCATTTTTGTTCTGCGCGGCGTACTCGGCTTTCTTGCTTCTTACGCCATGTCCTGGGTTCAAAACCGCGTCATCACGGATATCAGGCAGCAACTTTTCAGTCGCTTGATGCGTCTCCCGGCCAGCTATTTTGACCGCAATCCGTCGTCTACCCTGATCTCCAAGGTCACCTACGATGTGACCAATATTGCCTCCGCATCGACCACCGTTGGTACGGTACTGAT
>CAIVZW010000479.1 GCA_903910495.1 uncultured beta proteobacterium | reverse complement strand
CGTGGGTGGCGAAGTCAGCATCGAAATGGAACTCCCGAAAGTGCTGTGGCTCAAGCAGAACTTCCCCGAGCGTTATGCCGCGACATGGCGTTTTTTTGACCTCGCCGATTATCTGGTCTGGCGGGCAAGCGAAGCGGATGTAGCGAGTGTTTGTACGCTCACCTGCAAATGGAATTATCTCGCACACGAGAACCGTTTCAGCGAAAACATGCTGAAAGCCGTGGGGCTTGACGACATCACGGGCAAGATCCCGCCTCAGGTCTTGCCACTGGGTTCTCCCGCCGGAAAACTAGGCAGTCTGGCCGCTGACGAGATGGGTTTGCCGGCCGGCATCGTTGTCGCTACCGGCATCATCGACGCCCACGCCGGCGGCCTGGCGCTGACCAGCACGGCACCAAACGGAAGTCTGGCGGTCATCGTCGGCACCTCGAATTGCCATATGGTCGTGAGCCCTGAGCCGGTCATGGTACCGGGCGTCTGGGGGCCATATTTCGGCGCCATGCTGCCGGGTTACTGGCTGAACGAAGGCGGGCAAAGTGCGGCCGGCGCCCTGCTTGACTGGACCTTGCGTCAGAGCGATGCCTGGCCTCTGCTCGAAGCGACCGCCAAAGCCGGGGGGCTCAACATCTATGCCGTGCTCAATGACTGGCTGGCCGATCTGGAATCCCGGGAAACATTGCCAACGCGCGATCTGCATGTACTCTCCGATCACCACGGCAATCGCTCGCCGCGCGCCAATCCCGCTGCCCGTGGCGTGGTCGTCGGCCTGACGCTGGAACAGGGCCGGGATGCACTGGCCCGACTGTATCTGGCGACCTTGCAGGCGCTGGCTTATGGTACCCGCCACATCATCGAGAGCATGAATGCGGCCGGGCACAAGATCGAACGCATCATCATGTGTGGCGGCGGCACCAAGAACCCCTACTGGCTGCGTGAAAATGCCGATGCCACCGGCTGCGAGATTCATCTGGTCAGCGAGGAAGACGCCGTCACGCTTGGCGCCGCCCTGCTCGGTGCCGTGGCCTGCGGCGCGTTTTCTTCCCTGCCGGAAGCGGCAGCCGATATGGTGCGCCCCGGCGGCAGCGTTGCCGCGCGGCCTGAAACCAAGGCGTTCCACGATGCCAAATACGCCGTTTATTTGCAGCTTTATCAGGACATGGAACGTTGTCGTTCCGCTATGGGGGCATGGCAGTAAGTTGTTCATGCCAACTTCCGATCACCTTGCCGCGAGGTCACTGAAATGCTTACCCTGAAACTCCCCGAATCCAAACCCTTGATCAAAGCCGGCGCAAAGGAAGTCCTGCTGGTCACCAACGCCGACCTGCGCGAATCGGCCAACGTCGAATGCTGGCCGGTACAGAGCAAGTTTGAGCAAAAACTTGAACAAGCCTTGGCCAGCCGTTTCGGATTCAAAGCCAAACGTGCGCACCTGTACAAGGGCGACAAGAAACATGGCTTTATCAGCAGCCAGCGCGAAGGCAGCGACCTCTTCGCCTCGATTGACCCGGACGCACCGGTCATCGTTCTGCTCACCGCCTGGCAATACTCGCACCATCTGGCGCCGAGTCTGGCCAAACACCGCGGCCCGGTGCTGCTGCTCGCCAATTTCGACGGCACCTGGCCGGGTCTCGTCGGCATGCTGTGCATGGCCGGCACCCTGACCAGTCTGGGCAAAGCCTATTCCCGCCTGTGGTCGGCCGAATTTGACGATGACTTCTTCTACAAGGGACTCGGTGCCTGGCTTGAGACGGGCCAGATCAAACACGATACCGCCTATCTGCATCCGGTTGACGCCACCCATCCTGCCTCTGCCACTCCGGCCTGGGCCATCGGCAAAAAAGTCGGTGACTATGTGTTGCAGCACAAGGAAATTCTCGGCCTCTTCGATACCTTCTGCATGGGCATGATCAACGGCGTATTCCCGCAAAAAGCGCTGGTCGACATCGGCATGCCGCTGGAAGGTCTGTCGCAGTCGGCGCTGCTGGTGGAAATGGCCAAGGTACCGCAGGACCTGCGTGAACAATGTCTAGCCTGGTACGAGGCACGCGGCATGAAGTTCCAGTTCGGTTCCGATCCGGCCAAAAATCTGACGCGCGACCAGGTCCTGGAACAATGCGCCATGATGATCGCCATGGCACGCTTTACCCAGCGCTTTGGCCTTTCTGCCGTCGGCGTGCAATATCAGCAGGGGCTGGCGCAGTCCTGCGCCGCCTCCGATTTTGCCGAAGGCGCCATCGGCTCTACTGAGCGTTTCCCGATTCCCGACGAAGCCGGTCACATCATTCGTGCCGGCAAGCCGATCCCGTGCATCAACGAAGTCGACATGGGTACCGCCATTCCGCAGACCATGCTCTGGCGCCTGCTCGACTCGCTCGGCCTGCCTTCCGAAACCACCTTGCACGACATCCGCTGGGGCAGCATGTTCGAAGGCACTTTCTACTGGGACTTCGAGATTTCCGGGTCGGTGCCGTTCGAGCACATCAAGGGTGGCATTGCCGGGGCTACCGGATACCGCCAGCCGGCCATGTATTTCCCCAAGGGCGGATCATCCATCCACGGACAAGGCAAGGCCGGACGCCTGATCTGGGCCCGTGCCCACTATGAAGGAACGCAGGTGATCCTGCACATCGGCACCGGAACGGCCGTGGAACTGCCGGCGGCCGAATTCGAACGCCGTCG
>CAIVZW010000478.1 GCA_903910495.1 uncultured beta proteobacterium | reverse complement strand
CTGGCTGCATGTCGGCGAAATGATGATCTTCATGCTCCTGCCGGCGCTCTACCTCAACTTCTACTGCGGTAACTGGCCGAAGAAGTTCTCAACGCCGGTCAATGTCCTGATCCGCACGGCGATCACTTTCGCCGCTGGCGTCGCGCTGATGGTTCTCTACTACAACATCAGCCACCTCGTGCTCGGCACACAAAGGGGAATCTCGCAGCCCGAGCAGTTCCCGATGATTCCGACCATCTGGCTGATCAACATCATGCT
Organism: uncultured beta proteobacterium; assembly: GCA_903910495.1. The sequence goes on along the minus strand of CAIVZW010000478.1, from coordinate 1,905 downwards.
CGTGCACCACTGGTACATGGACAACTGGCCGGCTTGGCGCAAGGTCGCGCCGGTCGCCGTTCCCGCCGCTGCACGCGTGCCGGTTGCCGGGGATCCGGTCGGCTCACTGGCCGGCTGACAAGGAGAATGACATGAACAAGGCATACACACTGGGAATCGTCGTCGGGCTCGGGCTCGGTACCGCGCTCTATTTCATCGTGGTCTACCTGCTGCCGATTCTCGGCAAGAGCAAGTGGATCTGGACCTGATCATCCCGCCCGGCGCCGTGGCGCCGGGCGCAAAATAGGAGCTATAAAAATGTCCGAGAACGACAGCAACATCACCCGGCGCGATTTCACCAAGGGCGTCGCGGTTGGCACTATGGCCGGTGCACTGGCGACCATGGGCGTCTATTCCTACTCGCCGCTGGCCAAGCAGCACTTTGCCAAGACGCCGGCGCCGAAGGAAAACATCGGCGAGGTGAAAAGCGTCAAGGTGACCAACCTCAGCGAAACGAGCTGGTTCGACAACAAAGTCCTGATGGGCGACATCAAGGGCGCTGGCGGTCTGCTGGTCAATCAGTACACCTACAACTGGCCACCCTTCACCCAACCCAAGGGCCAACTCGGCAAGGGTAGCTACGAGGACGGGATGAAGACGCTGCGCAAGTTCCTGCCTAACAAGCTTGAGGAAGCCTGGGCCTACCAGCTTGAAAATGCCGTGCACCCGACCAACGCCGGTGGTTTCGCGGCACTGATCGAGGTCGAACTGCTCGACGGCGAAGTGAAGCGCATCCTGCTTGACTCGGGCTGGTCGTTCGACTGGATCGACAAGGCCTTCAAGCGCGAGGGTGTCGACAAACTGCTGGCCGAGGGCAAGATCGACTACTTCATCATGACGCACGAGCACTTCGACCACTTCTGGGGCGTCCCGGTAGTCTTCAAGTACGCGCCGACCGTACGTTCGCTCTACCCGAAGGGCTTCTACGCCGAGGGCCTCGACTACATCAAGGCGGCCGGACACCGCGGCGAGTTGATCGAGGTACAACCGGGACTGCACAAGCTTTTCGCGGGGGCCGCGCTTTATAACTTCCAGACGCCGATCATCTGCCGCGTCTTCGGCGAGATGTCTCTGTTCTTCAATGTGAAGGACAAGGGCCTGGCTATCGTGACAGGTTGCTGCCACCAGGGGATCCTGCAGTTCGCCTCGGTCGCGCAACGTGCGGTGGAAACCAAGAAACTCTACGGGATCTATGGAGGGCTGCACATCTCACCATTCGACGAATGGGATCCGAAGTACGACGACCTCGTCGCGGTGTTCAAAAAATGGGGGTTCGAAAAGGTCGGCTGCAACCACTGCACCGGTATCGTCACCGCGAAGAAACTTATCGAGGCGGGCGTCGGCATCGTTCAGGGGACCGCTCGCAACGGTTCCAAGGACAAGGCCTATTTGGGCAATGGCGACACCATCATGTTCGCGATGAACGATGTTGCCGATATTGCAGCGGCGCCGACGCCAGGCGCCGCTGGAGCCGCTCCGGCCGCTGCGGGTGGTGGCATGAAGTACTGAGGATTCCGGGAAGGCGCGGCTGCCCTGCCGTGCCTTCCCGGCGCACGAACATCAAGTTCGGCAACCAGTTGGGGAGGTCTTGGCGAAGTAGCGAAGCGCCATTGACGCAATATTAGCCAAGTAAGCTCAGCACCCCGTTCTGGATGGCGAATGCCGTTCTGTTTCTCCATGCCGACGTGGTTCGGTAGGGGCGACCGGTATAATCCCGGCTGCTTCCACGAGATTTCTCCATGTCCGGTCTGCTTGCCCATCTCAATCCGCCGCAACTGGCTGCCGTTACCCTGCCGCCGCAGCATGCCCTGATTCTTGCCGGAGCGGGTAGCGGCAAGACGCGCGTACTGACGACGCGCATCGCCT
>CAIVZW010000477.1 GCA_903910495.1 uncultured beta proteobacterium | reverse complement strand
TTCCTTTGACGAAGTGGTGAGCACCATGTGGGAAACCGGGCGTGATATGAAATCGATTTACAGAGAAACAGCCGAGGGCTGGCTGGCGAAGATCCATCTGTTGCGCAAAAAGGGTGTGAACAGCTTCCCCGGCATGGGGAGTTGAGGTGTGCTTGCATTCTTCAACGGTTGGCTGTCTAGAACGATTTGTCTACATCAGGGCGCCCTTGTTGTTTCTCAGAGCAGGACTGCATTTTCCTTCAAAAAAAACGGCCAGCATCAGCTGGCCGTTTTCATCCAAAGGATGGAAATTACATTACATGAAAACTTCGGCGCGTTTGAGCAGTTCGTCAAGACCCACTTCGTTCAGATTGCGCGGTTTTCCAGGATGGATGATCGCGACTGGGCAATTCTCGGCGGCTTCCACGAGTTGGGCGTAGGTACCGGCGCTGGCATCGGCGATAATCGCCTGTTTGTTGCCATCGTAGGCAAACATCTTGCCGTTGAGCTGGATACACTCGTTGCACGACGAGCAACGCGGCGTTTCGATACAGGCCTCGTCCGGTGATCTTTCCGCTTCGCTTTCTGCAGCTATGGCGGGCGTAGCGTTTGCCGTAGTCGCGGTGGCGGCCGGTGCTGCATCGGCTTTGGCAAGCACGGCTCCAGCAAGGCTGGCGGTTTCTTCCCAGCTTTTCCTTTCACTTGCCAGCAGTTTTTCGGCGTGTGAGTTATGGATACCGCCGAGTTCCTGCAGGCTGTTCCACATCGTCCGGCAACGCCGTGCTTCGCGGATGAGTTTTTCGTCGACGATGACTTTCTGCAGCATGTTTTCGCTGTCGACCATCATCAGGTACGGCACAGTCTCAAGCTGCCCGCGGCCTTCGGCGGCAAGTGTCACTGCCACCGGCGTCAGGTAGGCGCTCCAGCGTGTTCGCGGAACTCGCGCAAAGTGCTTGCTGTAACGCGCATCGCAGGCGACGAAATCGATCAGGGTGAAGGGGATGGGATCGGCAACGGTCTGAATGCGCTCGTCCTGATAAATGACCTCGTGCACCGGCCAGTCATTGCTGACCTGCGGGTTTGCCGCGAGAGAAAAGCGCGAGGCCCAGTCACGACCGGCCGACGGGTTGAAGCTGAACGCCGGGAACAGGCGCGATTCGCAGGCTGCGGCGCCGACCAGATAGGGCGCGATGCCGGCGGTATTGGGCGAATCGCCCGAGTAGATGCTGAACAGGGCAGAGCCGGCGTAATCCAGCCCGCGCTGGATCGGCTGACGCATCTGGTAGAGGCTGGATGCCGGGGCCTGCAATACGAAGATGCCCATGCCCATGGACATGCGCGCCAGTTGCTTGCTGCGCAGGGTAAAGGTCAGGTGGCTGTGTTCGATGAGCGATTTTTCGAGAATATCGTCGGTCTGCACGACGATCTTGATCGGCAGGTCGGCGGAGAGAATTTCAGTCAGCGTGCTCTGCTCGGGGCCTGACAACGAGGTGGCATTGATCCGCACAAGGTAATCCGGGAAAATCGCCAGCTCCTCGGTGTCCAGCCCGTTTTCGCCAAAGGATTCAAACAGGGCGTCATGCTTTGCTTCGCTGTATTCGCCCTTGATTTCGAGCTCGGCCATGGCAATTGCCCGGGCCAGTTCGATGGCTTTGGGTATGCGTTCACGATAGGCCTTGAGCGCGTCGCTGCAGGTGTCAAAGGCAAAGGAATAGGGCGGCGAACCGGGCGCCCCGACCTTGCTGCCCGTCGCGGGGAAGAATTGCTGTGACTGCAGCGTCGAAATCAGATCCAGCACGCGCTGACGACGACGCTTGGGCAGGTTTTCACGAGACGACACTTTCTTGAGGATGCGCGACATGGCATCGAAGTTGAAGTTGTCCAGGGGGCCTGAGCCGAAGGCGTGCTTGAGGTTTTCAGCGGTCTTGCCGGCGTCCGAATTGATGAAATCGGCCTGGATGATGTCGGAGAGTTTCAGGATCAGACGGCTGATGTCCGCGTTGAAGCGTTTGGCGCGCTGCATCTGGGTCATGCCCCAGGCATGCCCGAGCAGGCGGAAGGCGAGATTCCCCGTGCAGTCGATGACTTCACCATCGGTTTTAAGGTTTGCGCGCGCGCGCGCGAGGCTGTCGGCCATCAGCTTGTCGGCCTTGCTCAGCGGAGCTGCCACCTTGTCCCACAATTCCGAGAATAAACCGCTGCGGCCAGCGCTGACCAGGGCGCGAATGCCCTGTTCGAGACGCAGAACATTTTTCCTGATCCGCTCGCCGTCCGCGCCTTTGGCAAGCTTGTCCAGAATGGCGTCAATCAGGCCAGACAGGGACTCGACATTACGCTCATCCACCGGGTCGTCGATCAATACCAGCGGATAGTCATAACGCAGACGGGTCAGGTCGCGATACCCGGAGAACAGGGCAGGGCGCAGTTTGAGCCCGTCGATCCCGTCGACTTGAGTGGGCTGTTTCTTCCCGGTCAGGTAGAAGGCAACATAGGCTTGCAGATCAGCTTCCATAAATTCTAGCCATCTCTATTGATTCCGTTTCCCAGCGAAGCGGAATGCTGTTTATAGGAACAGGCCCCGTTCGAGGCCGCCACTGCGTTCAGTTCAGAATTTCGCAAATCAGACCGAGTACTTGTCGAGCTCGGCTTCAAAGCCTTTTCTTACGGTATCGGTGGTACGCAGAACAGTGCTTCTCCGCGTGTCTTCGTAACAGGGAATTTCCCGGTTCTGGTAAAGAATGCCAACCGGAACCACATCGGTACTGGAGGCAATTTCGCGTGCGCGGTTCATATCCAGCGGATCGTGCCGAAGCTGGTTCTTGTAAACCTTGGTCAGGCCGGGACTCAATTGCAGCGCATTCTCGTGGTACAGCAGTTGAACGCTGTCGGGCTCCTGCATATCCGCTTCATGAAGCTTTGGCAGCCATTC
>CAIVZW010000476.1 GCA_903910495.1 uncultured beta proteobacterium | reverse complement strand
TCATGTTCCTGGCCGGCATGTGGTGGCTCTCGAACCGTGCCAAGAAAGCCAATGCGCGCGGCGAGTTCTACGGCAACCACCCGAACGAAGTCGTCAAGGAGTTTGACAGCGCCAACCTGCCCAACGTCTGGATTGCGCTGCTGCCCATCTTCATCGTTCTCGTCCTCAACTACATCCTTTCCGAGTATGTTTTTGCGTCCAACGCGACCGGTTTCGATTACCTCAAGGCCAAACCCTTTGAAACCAGCCTCGGCGCAGTTCGTGGCATTTGGGCACTGGTCATCTCCCTGGTAGTGGCCATCATCATCTCGGTTGCCATCAACTGGAACCGCTTTACCGACCTTAAGGATTCGGTCAATAGCGGTGTTCTCGGATCGATGTTGCCCATTCTCAACACGGCCAGTGAAGTCGGTTACGGCAATGTGGTGAAGACTCTTGCCGCTTTCGCCATCATCCAGGCCGCTTTGCTTGGTATTTCCGACAATCCGTTGATCACTTCGGCAATCGCCACGAATGTCCTTGCCGGTATTACGGGCTCAGCGTCCGGTGGCATGAGCATTGCCCTCGGCGCGATGGGTGAAACCTTCTATCAGGCGGCAATTGCCCAGGGTATCAACCCGCAAGTTCTGCACCGTGTGGTGGCCATCGCCTGCGGCGGCCTTGACAGCCTCCCGCACAATGGCGCTGTAGTGACCCTGCTTGGCATCACTCAGCTTACCCACAGGCAGAGCTATGCCGACATCGGCATGTGCACCGTCGTGATCCCGGTAATAGCCTGCGTCATGGCCATTATCCTCGGTACGATGGGAGTGGTCTGATCCATCTCTTGCCGGGCGCCCTGAGGGGTTCCCGGCAACTTGGTTCATGCCGAAAAAAGCGCGAATTCAGCGTGCGAACTGTACTAAACAAGACGACTTCTAGCGCCTTATTATCCTGACAGCACTGTCTCACTCAGTCCGCAATCCATTGACGGGCAAGGCACAGTATTGCATCAAACATTACTCGAGGAAATATGACATGACTATAACGACCAATGCACAGCAAGCGCCAGCCAAGCGCAACAAGATCGTCAGTGCTGCCGAGGCCGCACGTCAGATACGCGATGGCGATACGGTAGCCACCGGTGGCTTTGTCGGCATCGGGTTTCCCGAGAACATTGCCATTGCGCTTGAAAAGCGCTTTCTGGGTGAAGATCCGCAGGCTGCTGCGGGTAGCCCACGTAACCTGACGCTCACCTATGCGGCTGGACAGGGCGACGGCAAGGAACGCGGTCTCAACCACCTTGGCCACGAGGGTCTGGTGGGGCGCGTGATCGGCGGCCACTGGGGCCTGGCGCCGAAACTGCAGAAGCTCGCTGTTACCGATCGCATCGAAGCCTACAACCTGCCGCAGGGCATTATCTCGCACCTCTTCCGCGATATCGGTGCAGGCAAACCCGGCCTGCTTTCGCGCGTCGGTCTGGGTACCTTTGTTGATCCGCGCCATGGCGGAGGCAAGATCAACAGTATCACCAAGAAAGATCTGGTCGAGCTGATGGTCATCGACGGTGAGGAATACCTTTTCTACCGGACTTTCCCGGTTAACGTCGGCATTATTCGCGGGACGACGGCCGATGCGGACGGAAACATCACCATGGAGAAGGAAGCGCTGACGCTTGAGGCGTATTCCATCGCCACGGCGGCGCACAATTCGGGAGGCATCGTCATCGTCCAGGTCGAGCGCATTGCCGATGTTGGCACACTCAACTCACGGCAGGTAAAGGTCCCCGGCATACTGGTCGATTACGTGGTGGTCGCCGAGAAGCCCGAATATCACATGCAGACGTTTGGCGAACAGTACAGTGCAGCCTACTCCGGCGAGATCCGGGTACCGCTGTCTTCGCTCAAGTCAATGGAACTTTCCGAACGCAAGATCATTGCCCGCCGTGCGGCGATGGAATTGAAACCCAACAGCATCGTCAACCTCGGCATCGGTATGCCCGAGGGTGTTGCCAGCGTTGCTGCCGAGGAAAAAATCAGTGATTTGATGACTCTAACGGCCGAGCCCGGCGTGGTTGGTGGCATTCCGGCCGGTGGCTTGAGCTTTGGCGCAGCCTCCAACGCTCAGGCCATCATCGATCAGCCCTACCAGTTCGATTTCTACGACGGTGGCGGTCTGGATCTCACTATCCTCGGGCTGGCTCAGGCCGATGCCAAAGGCAATCTCAACGTCAGCAAGTTCGGCCCGCGCCTGGCCGGTGCCGGTGGCTTCATCAATATCAGCCAGACCTCGAAAAAGGTTGTCTTTGTCGGCACCTTTACAGCAGGCAATCTGGAGGTGGCGGTCAGTGACGGCGCCTTGAAAATTGTCAAGGAAGGCGAAACAAAGAAGTTCGTAGCCACTGTCGAGCATCGTACCTTCAGCGGTGAATACGCCTTCAAAAGCAAGCAGACAGTGCTTTACATTACCGAGCGCTGCGTTTTCCGCCTGATCGATGGTGGTCTGGAACTCATCGAAATTGCCCCCGGAGTCGACCTCGAGCGCGACATTCTGGCCTTGATGGATTT
>CAIVZW010000475.1 GCA_903910495.1 uncultured beta proteobacterium | reverse complement strand
GCGCTCGATCATGGCGAGCGCGCCGCGGCCAGCATCCGCGACTATCTGCTCAGTGGCGAAGTGCATATCAGGCCGGCGCGCCGGATGCAAAATCTGCTGGCCAGAAACAGGCTGCTCGCCGATGAATGCCTGCAAACCATGCCCTTGCACAGGAAACCGGCCTCGGTTCCGGAACTCGATGCGGGCGAACGGATCAGTCACTTCAACGAAGTGGACCGGGTCATCACCAAGGAAATGGCCTACGAGGAAGCCAGTCGCTGCCTGCGCTGTTACCGCCTCTATTCGGTGGTCACCGAAAAACAACTCCCGCGTGAGACCCCAGCGGGCCATAGAGAACCCATTTTCCCCGAGTAAACGCCCATGAAAGCCCATATCAACGGCAAGGAACTCGCTTTTGAGCCCAATGAAACCATTCTCGAGGTGGCCCGGAGAAACGGGATCTTCATCCCGACGCTGTGCGAACTGAACGATATCGACCACACCCCGGGGACCTGCCGGGTTTGTCTGGTCGAGGTCCGCCAGGGCGAAGCGGACGGACTGAAGTACCTGACCGCCTGTGACACTCCCATGACCGAAGGCTGGAAAATCATGACCCGCACCCCGAAGGTGCAGGAGATGCGCCAGTTGCAGATGGAAATGATCATGGCCGATCACCATCAGGATTGCGCTTCGTGTCCGCGCAACGGCAATTGCGAACTGCTGGCGACGGCCAACTCGGTCGGCCTGAAGCAGGTTCGCTTCCACTATACCGAAGGCTGGGAGAATCTCGAGCCCGACCAGGGCAGCCAGCCGGTCATCTACGACCGCAGCCGCTGCATTCGCTGCCAGCGTTGCGTAGCCGTCTGCCGCACGGTGCAGGACGTCGATGCCCTGGAACTGGCCGGCTGGGGCAACGCCGCCGGCGTCCGGCTCAAGGGCGGCTCGGTGGCCGCCTCGCCGTGCGTGACCTGCGGCCAGTGCGTGATGGTCTGCCCGACCGGCGCCCTGTCCGAGCGCGACCAGACACAGGAAGTTCTGGATTACCTTGCCGACCCCGAAATCATCACCGTCTTCCAGACGGCTCCGGCCATTCGGGTCGGGATCGGCGAGGAATTCGGCCTGCCCGCCGGAACCAATGTCGAAGGCCAGATCATCGCCGCGCTGCGCCTGATGGGGGCGGATGTGATTCTGGATACCAACTTCGGCGCCGACGTGGTGATCATGGAAGAAGGCACCGAACTGCTCGGCCGCCTGAAGAAGAGTAGCCGGCCGACCTTCACCTCGTGTTGTCCGGCGTGGATCAACTTTGCCGAGAAACACTATCCGGAAATCCTGCCGCTGCTCTCCAGCACCCGCTCGCCACAGGCGGTAATGGGCAAGATCGCCAAAACTTACCTGGCCGAGAAGCGCGGCATCGATCCACAGAAGATGCGCATGATTTCGATCATGCCCTGCACAGCCAAGAAGGAAGAAGCCGCCCGCCCCGTTCTGGGCGAGAAGGGCGTACCGGACGTGGATATCGTGCTCACCATGCGCGAGTTTGCCCGCCTGCTGCGGCGCGAAGGCATCGACCTCAAGCTGCTCGAACCGTCGGCCTACGACGATCCGCTGATGAGCGAATATTCCGGTGCGGCGGCCATCTTCGGCACCACCGGCGGAGTCATGGAAGCCGCAGTGCGTACCATGTATTACGTGATCAACCACAAGGAACTGGAACACATCGAAGTGGCGCAATTGCGCGGATTCGAGAACGTGCGCTCGGCCAACGTCAATCTCGGCGGCGAGTACGGCGAAATCAAGGTGGCCATGTGCCATGGCCTGAAGGGCACGCGCCAGATTGTCGAGGCCGTTCTGGCCGGGACGGCGGATTACGATTTCATCGAGATCATGGCCTGCCCGGGCGGTTGTGTTGACGGCGGTGGT
>CAIVZW010000474.1 GCA_903910495.1 uncultured beta proteobacterium | reverse complement strand
CGAATAAACGCATGCTGTATTACTACTTTCAGAACAAGGAAGAGCTGTTTCTGGCGGTGATGGAAGACACCTACAAAACCATCCGGGATGCCGAATCCGAATTAAGGCTGCTTGACCTTCACCCGGTCGAGGCCATACGCTCCCTGATCGCATTTACCTGGGATTACTACAATCTCCATCCGGAATTCCTGCACCTGCTCAATACCGAAAATCTGTTCCACGCCTCGCACATCAAGAAATCGAAGAATATCGGGATGTACAACTCGAAACTCATCGACACCCTCAATGAAATCCTCATCCGCGGGCAAAATGAAAAACTGTTTCGCGGCGGCGTAGACCCGCTCCAGCTCTACATCTCGATTGCCGCACTGAGTTATTTCTACCTCTCCAACAACGATACCCTGAGCACCGTGTTCAGACGCGACCTGAGCAATCCGAAGGCAAAAGTCGAGCGGCAACAGCACATGATCGATCTGGTGCTGGGCTATCTGATGCTGTCGCACTGAGAAGGTATCGCGCGCCGGATCAATAAGTGCCGGCCAACGTGGAGATAATATTTTCTCTTACTTCTTGGCCAGCCCGATAGTCACCATGACGTCCGAGACATCCTTTGAGTTCTGTGCCAGGAACTTGGCGAAATCGGTGCTATCCTGATAGGCCAGATTGAGAGCGGCTTTTGCGGCAAATTCCTTGAATTCTTGCGTTTCAAAGGCTTTTTTGTAGGCATCCAGAAGCTTGGCTTTTACCGCTGCAGGCACGCCCTTGGGTAGGGCAAGACCACGCCAGGTGCCAAACTGCAAATCAAGGCCCTGTTCTTTGAATGTTGGAACGTCAGGGAATATCTTGTCACGCTCAAGTGACATTACGCCGAGTATCTTCAGGTTTCCGGCTTGTACCTGACCACGAACTTCCGCGACGGAAACTGTGACTGCTTTAATATGACCTCCGACAAGAGCAGTTACAGCGGGAGCACCCCCGTCAAAGGGTACATGCTTGGCCTTGATCCCGGCCTTATCGGCCATCAGACCCGCGGCAATATGCCAGCCTGCACCAGGACCGGAATTGCCAATGGTTATTTCGTCTGGATGTGCTTTGGCATAATCGACAAACCCGCGAACCGTGTTGTAAGGCGCATCCTTCCTGACAGTCAGAGTAGCCGGGTCTTCGTTTATGCGAATCAGAGGATCAAAGTCTTTGTAGGTGAAAGGCACCAGGCCTTGTGGCGGCAAAGAACTGAGTTCGAAGGTGATCATGCCGACGGTGTAGCCGTCTGGGCGTGCAGCACGTATGGCATTGTGGCCTATGGCACCTGCTCCGCCAGTTTGATTCGCTACATTTATTGTTTGTCCCAGAAACTTCTCGGCTTGCTTCGATAGACCGCGCAATAGCACGTCTGTGCCACCTCCAGCGGTCCATGGACAAATTACTGTAACCGGTTTGTCCGGAAAGGCAGCCATTGCGGGAGACGCGACTAAACTTCCAACCAAGGCGGCAACGCCCATTAATAGTGCTGTACGTTTCATTTGTAGAACTCCTATTATTCAGTTGCTGTTTATAAGAATGGCTATTTTTAATTTCACGCTACAGTTTCCAGCTACTGACTTCCCCGTATCAAGTGCTTAAGAATCCAATCGCTTACCGGCATACACGTTTCGCAAAAATTCGCGCATGTCATCTGCCGTGACCGGCACCGGATTGGCGCGAGTCGATCCTTTGAGCGAGTTTTCAACAAGGATCTCAAACTCCTCTTCGAATACCGCCTCAGGTACACCTATCGCGGCAAAACTTGTCGGGATTCCGATTGCCTGATTAAGCGAGAGAACAGCCAATGCCAGGTCGTCTGCCCCGATGCGACGTGCGAGGTATGCATAGCGCTCGCGAGATAGTGGATCACGACTGTTGAAACGAATGACATAGGGGAGTGCGACAGCGTTCAGCAAGCCGTGACCCAGATTGAAGCGCCCGCCAAAAGCATGGGCGATGCCGTGATCCATGCCCGTACCGGCATTCGAAAATGCGCACCCGGCCATGCACTGGTAGTGGTGAACCTTTTCCCTTGAATCGATGTCCCCATTCAGTACCGAAGATTTCAAGTGAGTAAAGAGGCCTTCAACAACACCTGCTGAGAGGCAGGTCGAAAATTCTTCTACCGTCGGATTGGTAAAGCATTCGATGGCGTGGGTCAGCGCGTCAATCCCTGTTTCAGCCGCCACGTGCGCTGGCATGGAGAGGGTGATTTCGGCATCAAGGATGGCCAGATCAGGTACCAACGCCGGCGATCTGGCGCCAATTTTCAGGTTGTCAGCCGCATAGGTCATTACGGCAAACGGAGTGACTTCAGAGGCCGTTCCGGACGTGCCGGGTATGCAGATCAACTGAATCAGCTCTCTTGTTTGCGGTAACCCGGATTTAAAGGCTACTTCGATATCCAGGCTGTTATGCTCATAAAAGAGGGCCATGAGCTTGGCCGCATCCATGGCCGCTCCTCCACCGACGGCGATAACGGTATCTGGCAGAAATTGGCGCATGACCGCAATCCCTTCAGTCACTGCGGGAAAGCCCGGATTGACGGGAACACCGGAGTGCACCATCACATCGATATTCCGCCCCTTCAAGAGGGCTTCAATTTTTGCGATGGTTCCATTTGCAAACATCGATTTGCCGCCAGTGACAACAAAAGCACGTTTGCTGTTAATAGTCTCCAGCCTGGACAGAGAACCACGTCCAGTGACAATTGAACGACCATGAAAACGAAGTTCTTTCAAAATGACTTTCCTTTCAAAACACAACCTTGTTATTTTTTGCTGCTTATCACTATGTTGCGCAGGCTGTAAATCACCATGAAGAATCCTGCAACCGGCATACTGGCGTAGAGCAGTGCTTTGGGCATGTTGAGGGTTGGTGTCCAGTCAGTAACGCGCAAGGTGATATTGAGGGAGTAGTAGGTAAATACCCCGATAAAAAGCAGACTGATGAGATTGATTAGAATATCCAGCGCGACACCTGACTTTTTGCCTTTGAGCGCCTCCGGTAAAAAGGTGATGGCAAAGTGCTCGTTCTCTCGCCAAAGTGCTGCCGTTCCCAGGAACACCATACAGGCAATCAGCATTTCCATTATTTCATCGAACCATTCAAATGAAATAATCGGGAAGAAGCGGGCAAATACGTTAATTGACAACAGGACGAAGATCGCGAACAGCAGGGCGACACTGCCCCAACGCAGTGCATGTCCGATAGCGCGATCCGTAATAGTTAGGATGTTCATGATTTCCTCTTTGCGTTAGCCGAACATGCGCGGAATCCACAGGACGAGTCCCGGAGAATATGCACAAACGATGGTAACAATCGTGATACCGATGATGTATGGCATCAATTCCCAGCTAAGCTCGCCGATGGGCACCCCGCTGATACTGGACATGGTGTACAAACACATGCCGACCGGAGGGGTCAGCAGACCGATCATCGAACAAAGGATCATGACAACACCGAACTGCACCGGATCAATTCCGTATTGCGCAACAATCGGCATGAAAACAGGGATGGTGATGACAAGAACTGCGATGCCTTCCATGAAACAGCCCAGAACGAGCAATACGAAAATGAAAATGGCCATTACGACATTGGCGCTGGTGCCCAAGGACGATAATTCAAGAATTACCTGCTGTGGAATCTTTTGGTAGATCAACAACCAGCTGAAGAATCCGGCAACAGAAATGATGAACATGATGCGGATGGTGAAGAGAAGGGTTTCCCAGCCAATTCGTGGCAAGTCAGACCATTTGATTTCCTTGTACACCAATATGCCCAGAATTAATGCATATACGCAGGCGACAACGGAAGCTTCTGTTGGCGTGAAGAGGCCGCTCACTATGCCGCCAATGATGATAACCGGTGCCATCAGAGGTAAAATCGCCTGCTTGAAACTCGACAGGATCTCACGCAACGTGGCTCTTTCCTGGCGGGGATAACCACGCATTCTGGAGACAATGTACACGGCAACCGCCAATACAAAGGCCATCATGAACCCCGGCAAGAACCCGGCCATGAAGAGTTGTCCAATGGATACTCCCGCCAGGCTTCCATAGATGACAAACGGAATGCTGGGCGGTATCACAGGCCCGATGGTGGCGGCGGCACCGGTTATTGCAGCGGCAAATTTTTTATCAAATCCACGCTCCGGCATGGCTTTCATTGCCAGCATGCCGAGTCCGGCTGCTTCGGCGACGGCAGCGCCGCACATACCCGACATGATGACTGCGGCAACAATAACGACCTGTCCGAGACCGCCCCAGGTGTGCCCGACAAGCGTAGACGCAAAGCGAAAGATCCGGGTGGTGACACCACCCATGTTCATCAGGTTGCCCGCCATGATGAAAAACGGTATGGCCAGCAAAGTAAATCCGGTTGTTGATGAGTACATGCGTTGGGCGATCATCGTCAGATTCTGGAATTCGTCCAGTCCGATGAAGAACAGCATGGCGGTTATGCCCATGCTGACGCCGACATTTACGCCGAGAAACATAAAGCAAACCAGAACTCCAAAAATAATCAGTGTTAACATGAATTTTTCGACTCCCTTTGTTTATCTTGAGATAGCGAGACAATCGATAACCCGGCGGCAAGCCTGACCTGACGCCGGGTCATCAAATACCATTAATGATTACTTGGTTTCCTCGGCCATCTTCATAAACATTTCGACGTTTTCCTTGCCTGCATATTGGCCGATACGCTCATAAGCGGGCTTCATTTTTTCCTTGAAGTCGGCTTGTTTCGGGGTCGTTACCTGCATCCCTTTTTCTTTCAACTGGCTGACCAGATTGGCTTCATTCTTCTGAATTTCAGCGCGCATCCAGTCACCGGCCGTTTTGCTTTCTTCCTTGACGATTTTTTGCTGGTCAGGCGTCAGCTTTTCCCAGGTTTTTTTGCTCATGACGTGCACCCATGAGTTATAGACGTGGTTGGTGAGCGCCAGATGCTTTTGGGCTTCGTAAAACTTGTTGTGGAAAATGACAGATAGCGGGTTTTCCTGCGCATCAATCACGTTCTGTTTCAAAGCCATGAATAATTCTGGAAATGCAATTTTTGTCACATTACCGCCCAGAGCTTCCATCGCTGCTTGCAACTGAACTTCCGGCGGAGTCCTGATCTTCAGACCCTTGACATCGTCCGGTACGTTAATGGGTCGGACGCTATTCGTCAGGTTACGGAACCCCCATTCCCAGTTGGACAGGAAGATAAGCCCTTGTTTGTCCAGGTCAGGCGCAGCCCATTGCAGGAAGGGTCCATCCAGAACCTTGTAAGCGTGCTGAGCGTCTCTGAAGATGAAGGGCAACATGACGACCGCGAACTTCTTGGAATACTTGTCCAGGGCTCCCTGTGTCGGCACACTCATGTCAATGGCGCCCATGATGTTCTGCTCCAACTGTTCCGGGGGAGAACCTAATTGGTTGTCAGGAAACACTGAAACGACCACTGCACCGTTTGTCCGTTTGGCAACTCCCTCAGCAAACATTTTTGCGGCCTGGTCACCGGGATGCCCAGCAGGCGCATAGTGGCCGAACCTCATCTTGATTGGAGTTTGCGCTTGAACGTCGTTCACCAGGGTTGCGGATGTTGTCAGAAACGCCAAGGCCAGCATGAGACATTGTGACTTTTTCATTTTGATTCCCTCCTTCGAGTAGTGGGGTTACTTCTTGAGTTGCCCGTGTTTTTCCATCAGTTCCAGATGCTCTTTTCTGGGCGGAGCAAAAATATCGATGCCCTTGAATCCCGTTTTCGTATGACCACCATGGAGCACATTGGCCGGATGAATGCAGACATCACCGGCTTCCATGTGGACGGTTTCGCCGTCGATGAAGTGTTCTTCAGATCCTTCCAGGATGATGAGGATCTGTTCGCAGTCATGCGAGTGAATCGGAAATTCAGCGCCGGCTTCCTGCTCGATGAAACTCACTAGCGTTTGATCTCCCAGGATGAACCTGGTTTTGGCCTTGTCGTTAAAGGCAATATAAGGAATGTCCTTGATGGTTTTGAAGTACTTGTTTGCGTTTGACACGATTGCGACTCCTGAAAATGTATGGTTGATAAATTTCTGCGTTACTCGTTTCAATTGACGGATTTCTGTTTCCTACTGGACCCGCCGAACACCATCACGGACAAGACCCAGAATGCAACGTTGCGTAAATTATTCCATTATTTTGTTTTTGTAAAGATATTTGTAATGTTACTGTTTTTTATGTTTTATCTATTAATTTGTTTGTTTAAAAATTCTATCTTAATGATATATATATGTTTTGTATAGTTTTCAAGCGATTATAGGTAAGTCCAATCTTGCACCATTGTTTCCGGCTGGCAAGCACTACACTCGTCACCCAAGCTCTTCCTGAAGCTCGCCCGAGTCTTCTGCACCGTGCCGACATCCGCATTGCCGACAGCCAACAGTTGATCCGGGGAAGATTCGATAGAATCGCCTAAGACCCAGTTATAATGGCCTATTTAGCGAGTAGAACGACAAAATAGCGGTCAAGTATCGGCGTTTTTCGTGCGTATGGGTTTTCATCTTTTGGTCTTGACACAAGAAAATCTGCGTGCGAGTCTAATTGGTCTTGCCAAAAGTGAAGTATTTCATTTGTAGCCAGTTTTGGTCTAGCCAAATTGAAATTCGCTTATGACGGAATTCATCCACACTTACACACATGCCGATCAAATCGATAGCTAATCGCCGGCTCTATCGTCAGATTGCTGACCAGATCATCCGCCTCATCGAGACTGGAGAATACTGGCCGGGCAAGCGTTTGCCGGCGGAACGGATTCTGGCAGTTGAATTGGGCGTGAGCCGCCCCTCAGTTCGCGAGGCATTGATCGCACTGGAAGTCGACGGCTGGATCGATTTCGACGGCGGCGCCGGCGCCTTCGTCATGGTCAGACCGCAAACACTGGCGCCAGATGCAGCGCCGCTGGCCGTTTCTGTGACGATCAGCAGTTTGCCGCTACCCGGGCCTTTTGAGGTGCTTTATGCTCGCGACCTGATCGAGCCCGAGGTGGCCGCACTGGCTGCCAGGAACGCTTCACCCGAAATGATCGCAAGAATGACGCGCGTGCTGAGTGACATGGTCTGCTGCTTGGCAAGCGAGCCAAAGCATGTCGAATACGATCATTGTTTCCACTTCATTCTCGCTGAAGCGAGCGGCAACGGCGCGCTGGTACAAAGCATGAAAGCGCTGTGGATCAAACCGCTCTATCCAAGACTGCAGGATCATTCGTACAATGAATCGGTCTGGCAGCAGATAATCATCGAACACCGCGAGATTCTCAAAGCGGTCGAGCGAGGTGACGCCAAGGCCGCACGCGCGGCGATGCATCGTCATCTGCAGAAGGTGCGCAGGCGTGTTGTTGTTTCCAGCGGACCAGAAAGATGATACTTTGTGCGCGATGAGAAAAGGACACCATGCCCAGCGAATCAATTGACAGCCGCCGCCTGTACCGGCAGATCGCCGACCACATACGCCACGAAATCGAGTCTGGCAAATACAAACCGGGTGATCGATTGCCGGCCGAGCGCATGTTGGCCGAGAAGTTGAGCGTCAGCCGTCCGACCGTACGCGAAGCGCTGATAACACTGGAAGTCGAAGGGCGAGTCGAGATCCGCGGCGGCGCCGGCGTGTTTGTAGTTGAACCCGCGCCGGACAGAATCGCCAGTTCGAGCGGAATACCGTTGCCGGGGCCGTTCGAGGTGCTCAGCGCGCGTGATCTGATCGAGTCAGAGGTCGCTGCACTGGCGGCCAAGAATGCATCGGACGAACAGGTGACAGCCATGTCGCAGGCGCTGGGGGATATGGTGTGCTGTCTGGCAAGTGATCCGAAGCATGTGGAATATGATCGCCGCTTTCATTTTGCCCTCGCCGAAGCTTCGGGCAATGGTGCGCTGGCGATGGCTTCGCAACTGATGTGGTCACTTCGCGAACAACCCCTCTACTTGCAACTGGAAGTACACTTCCATACTGAGGCAATCTGGCAGCGGCTGATCATCGAGCACCGCGAGATCCTGGCCGCGGTGAAGTCCAGGGATGCGAAAGCCGCCCGTGCGGCGATGCACCGACATATGAAGATTGCCAGAAAGCGTTTCGTTTCCAGTTGGCAAGAGACCCCCGCAGCACAATAACGGCAACGATTTTCAAGAGGTCCGCCAGGTACTGCCTGGCTCCCGTCCGTTTTATTCCATATAAATAAGTCCGTAGCGCCTGGCCCACGCATGCACTCGGCGCTGAATTGCCCATTTTCAGAATACGATGGGCGAAACCAGATTACGTAATAGCGCCACGACGCTCCACCCGGCAATGGCGCTGGTCTTGGAGTAGATGTCTATAACCACGCGTATTTCGTCGCCAATTACTTCAATCCGGTGGTCATCGCCCTTGAAGCCCGGCACGCTTCGGATGGTGACGGTAGTTTTTTCCGGACCGGTGGTTGTCAGCGCGGTGGCAACGGCCACATTGGCCCTGGTAGGGAAATGCGCGATGGCCTCTTTTGCACTGCCGGAAAATACTTGGGATTTTTCGTTATCATCCAGCAGCCTATCCGTGAAAAAAGGTGTGCCCTTCAGCGATGCGGGTCCTCTTTCAGTGGTAATGCTGGATTGAATGTTGCTCATCAACGCGGCGGTGCGCAGGACATCAAAGCCGCCGATTGCACCGGATGCCAGATGTACCCGGGTACCGGTCTCTCGTGCCAGCTGTTTGGTTTTTTCGTAGAAATCGTCGTCAGCAAATGCGCCTATTGACAGCACGATCAGGTTACTGCCGTTTCTGAGCACTTTCTCCGTGATGTCCTTCATCACGGCAGGAGAAGCGGCTTCCACCACGTAATCCGGAGCCAATGCCAGCAACTCTTCCAGATTAGAGCACGCCATGCATCCCGCTTTTCCTGCCAGGAGATCAGCGGATTCGCGCAAACGGCTCGTACAGCCAACAATTTCGAAGTCCTCAAGCAAGCCACTGCGCCATGCGTCCACGACGATAGTTCCCAGAAATCCGCATCCGACGATGCCCAGTTTAAGTTTTCTCATGAATTCTCCAAAAATAGTCCTGCTGTCCAAGTCGGTTCTCACATTTACGTTGTGCGGGAAGACGACAATTGTCCACGAGCAGTCTGTACGTCGCGGCAACAACACAGGGAATGCAAAAACACACCCAGTGTAAACTCATCGACACTCTCAATGAAATCCTCATCCGTGGGCAAAACGAAAAACTGTTTCGAGGCGGCGTAGACCCGCTCCAGCTCTATATCTCGATTGCCGCACTGAGCTATTTCTATCTCTCCAACAACGACACCCTGAGCACCGTATTCAGACGCGACCTGAGTAATCCAAAGGCAAAAGTCGAGCGGCAACAACACATGATCGATCTGGTGCTGGGCTATCTGATGCTGTCGCACTGAGAAGACAGCGCGAGCCGCTACCAAACCGTTTATCCGGTCGCCCGAGAAGCCATAATGACGGGGCAACTGTCTCAGTGCGGCCATCAAGAGACGGTCAGCGCCCAATCCTGAATGAGCCAAAACCGCAGTTGCAAGATAACGTACCCTTCGATGCCCCGAAGGCAACGGGGCCTTGGGCTCAAATCCCCCTGGGGGACACGCCCGCTGTGCCGGCTGCTCAGGGCGAACGGGTGTTTCACCCTTTGGGTGATAGCTTAAAAACCCGTTCGTGGTGAGCCT
>CAIVZW010000473.1 GCA_903910495.1 uncultured beta proteobacterium | reverse complement strand
ATTGTCGAAGCCGGCAAAAAGATGCTGGCTGACAACAAGGTGGACATCAAAATTGCCGATGTGGCCCAGGTGCTCTATTCGGAAGCCCGCGTTTCGAAGGGAAAGGACTGGGTACGTGTCTGCATTGCCAACGCACATACCCACGTGATCCTGATCGAAAAGAACGGCGAAACGGTTTTCAAAGCGGACGCCTCTTCCGGCGACGAAATTGACAACTATTCACTGGAAGGCGCAACAGCCCACGGGGTCTACAATTTCGCCACCACGTCACCGTTTGCCGATATTGCATTCATACTCAATGCGGCGAAACTCAACTCGCAGCTTTCAGAGGCAGGAATGACCGGTAATTACGGCCTGCATCTTGGTGCTACCTTGCAGCGTCAGGTTGCACACGGACTCCTCTCGGATGACTTGCAGACCCGAATTCTGGTGCGTACCTCGGCCGCCTCTGACGCCCGGATGGGCGGAGCCATGTTACCGGCTACGACGAATTCCGGATCGGGCAACCAGGGCATTATCGCCACCTTGCCGGTCGTTGTAGTCGCCGAGCATGTACATGCTGACTTTGAAACTTTAGCTCGTGCTCTGATCCTGTCCCACCTTATGGCAATTTATATTCACAGTAAATTACCCAAGCTCTCTGCTCTTTGCGCGGTGACGACCGCTGCCATGGGCGCGGCCGCGGGCATGGCCTGGCTGCTGCGCGGAGGCTATAACGCGGCGAGCATGGCCATTTGCAGCATGATCGGCGATGTGGCCGGTATGATCTGCGATGGGGCGTCCAACAGTTGCACGATGAAAGTATCCACCTCGGCGGCTTCGGCTTACAAAGCCGTGCTGATGGCCCTGGATAACTCGCGCGTCACGGGCAACGAAGGCATTGTTGAAGACAGCGTTGATGCGTCCATTGCCAATCTTTGCGCCCTGGCCAGCGGGAGCATGGTGCACACGGACCGCCAGATTCTCGAAATCATGGTCAACAAGAAATGTTGATCTCACAGCCTCAAGAAAAATAACCAGGAACGCTAATATTCAGTCAGTTAAGATGTTGCGCACGGAGCCGAATGAAGATAGCCATACAACCCCATGCGCGCCTCCAACCTCAACCTAGAAGAGTGTCGGCTTTCACAAACGCGTAACCCAGATCATGGGCAACCGCCTCGTAAGTCACCTTGCCTTCGGCAACATTCAGGCCGTTTTTCAAATGCACGCAATCCTTGAGGGCTTTCTTCCAACCCTTGTCGGCCAACGAGATGGCATGCCCGATGGTGGCGTTGTTCAGCGCGAAGGTCGATGTGCGGGCAACTGCCCCCGGCATATTGGCCACGCAGTAGTGCACTACGCCATCAACTACAAAGGTTGGGTCGGCGTGGGTCGTTGCATGCGAAGTCTCGAAGCAACCGCCCTGATCGATGGCCACATCGACCACGACCGCGCCTGGCTTCATGCGCTTGATCATGTCTGCCGTCACCAGCTTGGGCGCAGCCGCTCCCGGAATCAGTACACCGCCGACCACCAGATCGGCATCGAGCACGGCCACTTCAATACTGTGCGCATTGGAGAACATGGTGTTGATACGGTTGCCAAAGACCAGGTCGAGCTGACGTAGGCGATCAACGCTCTTGTCGATCACGGTAACGCGTGCGCCCATGCCGATAGCCATTTGCAAGGCATTGGTACCGACCACGCCGGCACCGATAATAACAACGTGGCTTGCCGCAACCCCTGGTACGCCACCCAGCAGGATACCCATGCCGCCCTTGGATTTTTCGAGGTGCGCTGCGCCGGCCTGAACGGCCATTCGCCCGGCAACTTCGCTCATCGGTGCTAACAACGGCAGGCTATTGCCCGGGCCGGTGATGGTTTCGTAGGCGATGCAGATGGCACCGGACTTGACCAGCGCTTTGGTCTGCTCGGGATCGGGCGCAAGGTGCAGGTAGGTGTAAAGAATCTGACCCGGACGCAGCATTGCGCATTCCTGCGGCTGCGGTTCCTTGACCTTGACGATCATGTCCGATTTGGCGAAGATCGACGCCGCATCGGACGTCAGTTCGGCTCCGGCAGCCACATACTCCTCGTTAGTAAGACCAATCGCGTCACCCGCACCTGTCTGGACCAGCACACTGTGGCCGCGCGAGGTCAGTTCGCGAACGCTGGCAGGTGTCAGACCTACACGATATTCATGATTTTTTATTTCCTTTGGCACGCCGATCTTCATAGCAGCTCACCTCCGTCTGATTATTGAAATTGCGATGAACCCAGTTTTATCCAAACCAATTAAAAAAAACAGAATTATTAACCGTATTATTGTTTGATAAGTTTTGCTAATATTATCTTCGCCTGTCATGCGACCAAAAAACCATGAACGCTTTCACCCCCGATCTTCTTGAATGCCTGGCTGCCATCATCGAAGAAGGCAGTTTCGATAAAGCCGCTGAGCGCCTTTCCATCACACAATCCGCCGTCTCGCAGCGACTCAGGTCACTTGAGACGCTGGCTGGGACGATCCTGCTTGTCCGTGGGCGTCCCCTAAAACCCACACCGGCCGGACGCCTTCTCCTCAAGCACACGATGCAGATGCGACTGTTGCGAGCCGATCTTGAACAGGATTTAAAAAGCATTAGTCCCGGCACTGCTGGTAGTACGACAGGAGAAGAGCGCGTTTCAATCGCCGTTAACGCCGACAGTATTGCTACCTGGGTACTCCCGGCCTTTGACACGCTGATCCGACAAGGCCTCCCCCTCGAAATCATTACCGATGATCAGGATTTCACACAGGAGTGGCTTCGCGAAGGACAGGTACTCGGGTGCGTAACCACGCTCAAACAGGCGTTACGTGGCTGCAAGGTGGTTTCTCTGGGTGCCATGCGATATGTTGCAGTCGCCAGCCCGTTGGCCATTGAACAATTCTGCCCGGAGGGTCT
>CAIVZW010000472.1 GCA_903910495.1 uncultured beta proteobacterium | reverse complement strand
GCCGTGGCCGCCGTGCTGGTCGATGCCGGTCTGACACCAACAGAGATTGCAGCCGGCTTCGCAGAATTGCCTTCACCGCCAGGTCGGCTGGAAAAAGTGGGTGGTTGCAACGAGCCACTGATCGTTGTCGATTATGCCCACACCCCCGACGCCCTGGAAAGCTCACTGTGTGCTCTGCGCGCCGTCGCCGTGGCGCGCGGTGCCGGTCTGGTCGCCGTATTCGGCTGCGGCGGTGATCGTGATCGCGGCAAGCGAGCGCTGATGGGCGCAATCGCCGTGCAACGGGCCGACCGTGTCGTGCTGACCAGCGATAACCCGCGCAGCGAGGAACCGGCAGCGATTCTCGCCGAAATTCGCGTAGCGGCGCCAGGCGCCGAGGTCATCGTTGATCGCGCCGAGGCCATTCGCCGGACGATTCTTGCTGCGCATCCGGCCGATGTGATTCTGCTTGCCGGCAAGGGGCACGAACCGTATCAGGAAATCGCCGGCGTGCGCCGCCCGTTCTCGGATGTTGCCGAAGCGCGTGCGGCACTTGCCGCCCGTCAGGAGATGAGCCAATGAACGTCATGATGGATATCCAGGAGGCTGCTGTGGCCATGGCGGGAACGCCAAGGGGTGAAAACAGGTCTTTCTCCGGTGTCTCGACAGACAGCCGGAAAATTGGAGCCGGAGAACTTTTCGTTGCGCTGCGTGGCGAGAATTTCGATGGTCATGGCTTCGTCGCCGCCGCACAAGCGCGCGGGGCCGTCGCTGCGGTAGTTGATTCCCAGTCCGTTGAAAGCCTTCAGGACCTTGGCCTACCGCTGATCGAAGTCGCCGATACGCGTCTGGCGCTCGGTGCCTTGGCTGCTCACTGGCGCGCCCGCTTCACGCTGCCGTTGATCGCCGTGACCGGCAGCAATGGCAAGACGACGAGCAAGGAAATGCTTACCAGCATCCTGAAAGCGGCTTTTGGCGATGCCGTGCTGGCGACACGGGGCAACCTCAATAACGACATCGGTTTGCCGCTGACCCTGCTCGCGCTCAATGCCGGATATCGCGCCGCCGTTGTCGAAATGGGCATGAATCATCCGGGCGAGATCGCCGCCCTGACGCGCATCGCCCGGCCAACGGTGGCTTTGGTGACCAACGCCCAGCGCGCGCATCTGGCTGGAATGGGCAGCGTCGAGTCAATTGCTGCGGAAAAAGGCAGCGTCTTCATGGGGCTGGCTAGTGAGGGCGTGGCGGTGTTCAATGCCGACGACCCGTGGGCTGGTTTATGGCGCTCCCAAAGTGCCAACAGGCCGGTGATGTGTTTTTCGTTTGAACGCGCGACCGAGGTTAACGGGCGTTGCCTGGCGCGGGGGCTGGAAAACCAGCTCGTCATCTCGGCCCTGGGCGAACAGGTCGAAGTATCGCTGGCGCTGCCGGGAGCCCACAACGCACGCAATGCCCTCGGCGCGGCAACTGCGGCCCTGGCTGCTGGCGTTTCACTGGCTGCAGTGCGCGATGGCCTGGCAGCCTTTCGCGGGATCAAGGGTCGCCTGCAGCGGCGTACGGGCCTGAACGGCTCGGTCGTGCTCGACGATACCTACAACGCCAATCCGGATTCGGTGCGCGCCGGGATCGATGTGCTGGCGGCAACGATCGGCAAAAAAATTCTCGTCCTTGGCGACATGGGCGAAATCGGTGACATGACCGGCCAGTTCCATGACGAGGTTGGCGGCTATGCCAAGAGTCAGGGCGTCGATCTGCTGCTGGCCCTGGGCGATTCGAGTCCGCTGGCGGCCAGCAACTTCGGAACGGGCGGGCAGCACTTCAAGAAAATCGAGGACCTGATCGAAGCATTGATCCGCGAGCTGACCCCGGAGACCACGGTGCTGGTCAAGGGCTCGCGCTTCATGCGCATGGAGCGGGTTGCCGATGCCGTCACCGCGGTTGGCAACACGGCGCCAGCGGAAGGGAGCACCTAATGCTGCTGATTCTGACGCAATGGCTGTCGCAGGATATCCGCGGATTCAATGTATTCAACTACATTACCCTGCGTACCGTGCTGGCCGCCATGACGGCGCTGATCATCTCCTTTGTTGCCGGTCCGCCTGTCATCCGCTGGCTGACGGAAAAAAAGATTGGCCAGGCGGTCCGGCAGGATGGTCCGCAGACCCATCTGGTCAAGTCCGGTACGCCGACCATGGGCGGCGCATTGATCCTGATCTCCATCGGCGTCACGACGCTGCTCTGGGGAGATCTGTCCAACCGCTATGTGTGGGTGGTGCTGATCGTCACGCTAGGTTTTGGCGCCATCGGCTGGTATGACGACTGGAAGAAAGTGGTCTATCGCGACCCGAAGGGTCTGGCCAGCCGCTGGAAATATTTCTGGCAATCCGTTCTGGGTCTGGTGGTGGCGATCTATCTTGCGCTGTCGTCTACGGTCCCGGCACAGATGGAACTGATCGTTCCCTTTTTCAAGACCGTAAGCTATCCGCTGGGTGTGGTCGGATTCATCACGCTGACCTATCTCGTCATCGTCGGTACCAGCAATGCGGTGAACCTGACCGACGGCCTCGATGGACTAGCCATCATGCCGACGGTGATGATTGCCGGCGCGCTGGCGATCTTTGCCTACGTTGCCGGCAGTGCGGTGTTTTCCAAATATCTGCTGATGCCGTATATCCCGGGAGCCGGGGAACTGGCTGTCTTCCTCGGCGCAATGGCCGGTGCCGGGCTTGGATTCCTGTGGTTCAACGCCTATCCGGCCGAAGTGTTCATGGGCGACGTTGGCGCACTGGCGCTCGGTGCGGCGCTCGGCACCGTGGCCGTGATTGTGCGCCAGGAAATCGTTCTGGCCATCATGGGCGGTGTCTTCGTCGCCGAGACCCTGTCGGTCGCGGCACAGGTACTCTACTTCAAGTTCACAGGCGGCAAGCGGATCTTCCGCATGGCGCCGCTGCATCACCACTACGAACTCTCCGGCTGGAAAGAAACCCAGGTCGTTGTCCGTTTCTGGATCATCACCATCATGCTGGTGTTGATCGGACTGTCGACCTTGAAAATCAGATGAGCACAGTGCGAACAAAACGGACGATTTTGGCGCTGGGGGAGACTCACATGGAGGCCTATGGCCGGAATGTTATGGCGACACCAAACCCAAAAATCCGTTTCTGGATCATCACCATCATGCTGGTGCTGATCGGTTTGTCCACCCTGAAGATCCGTTGATATGAATCTTTCCGGCAAACACGTACTGGTCATCGGTCTCGGCGAGAGCGGTCTGGCCATGGCCAGATGGCTCGCACGCCAGGGCGCGGTCGTGCGCGTTGCCGACAGCCGTGTGCAACCGCCCAACGCGGACGCCTTGCGTGCCGCTGTACCGCAGGCCGAACTGACTGCCGGCTCTTTTGTGGCGAAGACCTTTGCCGGTATCGAACTGATCGCCATCTCGCCCGGGGTGCCGGTGCAGGAACCGCTGGTGCAGCAGGCGCTGGCCTGTGGAGTGCCGGTGGTTTCGGAAATCGAACTGTTCGCCTTGGGCGTTCGCCAGCTCACACCGCAGGCCAGGGTGATTGCCATCACCGGCAGCAACGGCAAGACCACGACGACGGCATTGACGGCCCATCTGCTCAACGCGGCAGGTATCCCGGCGATCGCGTGCGGCAACATTTCGCCGTCGGCGCTTGATGCCCTGATGCAGGCTCTTGATTCCGGCCAGCTGCCGGCAATCTGGGTTCTCGAACTCTCCAGCTTCCAGCTCGAAACGACCCGGACGCTCAACGCCGATGC
>CAIVZW010000471.1 GCA_903910495.1 uncultured beta proteobacterium | reverse complement strand
GGCCGCTGCACACCAACGGCATTGACTGCCGTGACATTCCCTACCGCGAAATCGACATTCGCCGCGCTGGCAGCGTAGGAGAGCACCGGGAACACGGCGGCCAGAGCCATCAGCAGCGCCGGGTTGCGCAAACGAAATATCTGATGTGCGTTCATGCTAGTCTCCTTCGCGGTCAGAAGTCGCGGCGAACGGTCACTGAAACGACCTCGCGGTGATACTTGTTGAGTTCGGTATTGGTTTCATTAACCGTCAAGCTGAGCTTGGGGGTCACCTTCCAGTATCTGGCCGGCGTGTAGTTGGCACCGAGCGAGAGATCGTACTGGGTATCCTTGCGTGTCGTCAGGAAGGTGGGGTCCTCCGCATCGTAGCGCCGGGATTCGATCGAGCCATTGGCAAAGAGTACTGTCTTTGCGTCGTAGTTCATCTGGCCGCCAACGCGCAGGCCAAAGCCATCAAGCGCCAGCCACGGCACCGTACCATTGCGCGGACGCTCGTTGACCAGATAGGCGCTGGCGAAAACCACCTGGCCACCGGTATAGGCATGTGCAAAGGCGCCGCCGGCCACCCAGCGCTCGGCATTGCGGATGATCTGTGTCTGATAGCGCAGATCGGAGTACTGGGCGAAAACGCTGAGTTGATTGCGTGCATCCATCTTGTATTGCCACTGCCCGGACAGGCCTGCGGCCGTGCGATAGGTGTCGCTGGCCAGTTCGTACTGGTTGAACTGGGCGTTGAGCGAGAATTCGTTCTTGTCCCGGGTCAGCACGACGCCAGCGTAGGCATCCCCGACGAGACTGTCGAACTGCCCGACATTCACGCCGTAATTGTTGCGCAGAACAGCCGACGCACCGCCCACCAGGGCAACTTCACTGTTGACCGGCGTCCGCAGATTCAGCCCGCCGCCCACGGTCGCGTACCAGGCGTCGTTGGCTTTGCTGGAAGTGGACAAGGTAAACGGCAAGCCGCCAAGTGCAGGAATAGCCACCGTAGAACCGCTCGGCCCGACGTTGACGTTGGTGTCGGAACCCAGCGAACCTTCAAGATAGCCACGTATTGTGGTGCGCGAAACGGTATCGAGGCGGTCGACGGCATCGAGAAAACGGTCGATGGTGGCCGAGACTTCAGGCGGCACACCCTGTTTCTGCACCGATTCGAATTCCTGTTTGGCCGTCGCGGTTTCGCCCAGCGCCAGATAGGCCCGGGCAATTTCGGCACGCGCCCTGGCGTTGTTGGGCTGCACGGCCAGAACGCGTTCCAAAGCGAAAACGCTGCGTGTATTCTGCCTTGCTTCGAGCGCCACGATGCCGAACAGCAGATCGAAGCCTACGTCACCGGCACGTGCGCCTTCAACAGCATCGAGCAACTGGAAAGCTTCGCCGGCCTTGCCTTGGTCAAGCAGTGCTTTTGCCCGATCGGTCAGTTCGTCCGCCGACACGATCTGTGACAGCAGCGACAGCAGCAGTACAGCCAGAGTATTGCGGAGTCTGTTGTTTGCCACGTTTAGTTCTCCCGATACGTCAACTTTCCAAGCGTTCAACGAACTAGCCAGGATGGAGGCGAATAACTTTGCCCCTGACGGGTGCGTCTTTCGTCATAATTAATTCTACATGGTTTTTCGACGGAAAAGTAAGCAAGCCCGGGGTTGGCACCTAAATGTGTTGGACGAAAAAGTACTAAACACTGTAGCGCCAGAGCGTGAAAGGCGAAACGTCGCGCACCGCTCAGCCTTCGTCTACCGACCGTTCAGTCATTTTTCCGCGTGCGCAAATGAAATTTGCGCACCCTGGCCGCACGACCCGCTGAGTTTTTATCGATCTAACCCGCCGTTTCATCTAATGTGCGAAAAAACAACAGTTTAGCGCACACAATCCACGTAGTAGGTCGTCTTGTTGTTGACCACATCCTTGACCAGCCCGTGGATATCCGTCTCGAAGCCGGGGAACTGTTCGTTGAAGTGGCGCGCAAATTTGAGGTAACGCACAATCGTCGCATTGAAGCGCTCGCCGGGGATCAGCAACGGAATGCCCGGCGGGTAGGGTGTCAGCAAAATGCTGGTGATGCGCCCTTCGAGATCGTCGATCGGCACGCGGTCAATCTCGCGGTGCGCCATCCTGGCGAAAGCTTCGGCCGGACGCATGGCCGGAATCAT
>CAIVZW010000470.1 GCA_903910495.1 uncultured beta proteobacterium | reverse complement strand
GTCCAATGAAGAGGATGGCGTAAGGATCGCCACGTCCATGCTGGCCATGCTTGAGAATGAGTTTGCCCAGGCGCGGGCAGATCTTGAAAAGGAGTCACCGTACGAAAGGCAGGACGAAGAGAGTCGTGGCCCGGTTTCAACTACCTTAACGAGCCAGGCGACGGCGCCAATACCGGGGAAATCATCCGCCGACAAAGGCAATTCGGCTCGCCAGCGTTCGCAGGTCGGAGAAGAGACCCGACGCGACATCATTGATGCCGCTATGAAGGAATTCGCCGAAAAGGGTTTGATCGGTGCGCGGGTTGACGACATTGCGGCGCGAACCCGGACGACGAAGCCAATGATTTATTATCATTTTGGCAGCAAGGAAAAACTCTACGCCACTGTCATGGAAGAGGCATACGGCGGCGTTCGCCGCCAGGAGCAGGGGCTGCACCTGGACGATCTGCCGCCGGAAAGCGCCATGCAACGTCTCGTCGAGGTTACGTTTGACCACCATGCGGCCCATCCGGAACATGTGCGCCTGGTCTGTGTCGAGAACATGGAACGTGCCCGCCATATCACCGGGCGTCCCTCGATGGTGCAGCGCAACGCCATTGCCATTGAAACCGTCCGCACCCTGCTTGAACGCGGCGAACGGGATGGGGTCTTCCGGCCCGGCATCAATCCCTGGCATCTGCATTTGCTGATGACTTCGTTCTGCTTCATTCGCGTGTCCAACCGCTACACATGGAACGCCGTCTTCGAGATGGATCTATGGGATAAGGACGACATCCCGTTACAACGGCAATTGATTGTCGAAGCAGTGCTGCGCTATGTGAAACCGGATAACTGAGTGGTAACCGGAATACAGACTTTCATGAAACATCCTTGGTGATTTTGAATTTCGGCATGCAATCGGAGATCGTTTCGCCTTCCTTATGCGGGCCGATGCGCAAGGCCTTGCCATTAAGCAGCGCATCCGCAAGCTTGCGATGGGCGCTGTTCAGGATATTGCCGATCGTCTGACGCGAAACCCCCATCTGTTCTGCCGCAGCAACTTGATAAAGCCCCTCCAGATCAGTCAGGTGCATGGCTTCCAGTTCATCCATGCCGAGCACGATTTCTTCAAGTTCGCGTAACGGAATTCCCACCGGCTTGAAATAACTAGCGACGGGTACACAACTGATGCGGCGATTCTTGACCGGACGCGACATCGCAGGACTCCTTAAAATTCAAACAGATTACCGAATTTCATGATTTGTCTCCGTCATAGTTCTGACCCATATCGTTACGCCATGGGCGCCACTTTTCAAGGGCGACGAGCAAGACAATCAGTGCGATGGCAAACCCGAACGCCAGCATCCAGAAGGGAACGCCGATCAGCTTATCGAGCGTCAGCTTACCCGGTCCGCCGGAAAGCAGTATCGGATTCAATGTCGGTTCGAGGTAGCCAAAGGTCAGTGCGCCGGCCAGGCCACCGATGAGGATCAGCCAGGAATCCTTGTAGCCAACTCCGATTTGTGCAAACACGGTACCTGGGCAAGCGCCTGCCAATGTGATGCCGGCGCCGAGAAGCAGGCCACCGATAATGTCGGCTCCATACAGTAATGATTTCGGAAATAGCTTTACTCCAAAGAAACCATGCATGATTCCGATGATGACCAGACCAGTGACTACGGCGGTCAAAAAAACCTTCAGCATGATGAAGTTGCGCATCTGCATCTGGCCGACGATCATGCCTGGTTCGAAGACACGTGATTTTTCCAGGGCAAAGCCAAACACGGTCCCCATCAATACACCAATAATGACTGCAGTCAAAACGGACATGGCTATTCTCCTCAGACTTTACGAAGGAACAGTGCAACGATCATGCCGCCGGCAAACATGCAGGCGACAGTGATGAACGAACTGATGGCCAGTTGCGCCATGCCGGAAATACCATGACCACTGGTGCAGCCATCGGCAATGCGCGCACCAAGGAGAAGCAGAAAGCCGCTGACAAAGGCGAGCAGCATGCGCACGGCCAGCGAGGATGTGCCAAGCGCTTTGCTCCAGACAGGAGATACCGTACCGCGTGAGGTTCCCGACAGCCGTGAAGAAATGAATGCTCCGATGGCGATACCAATGACTGTTGCAACCTGCCACCAGTTCTTCGCCCCCGAAAGATGCTTTGCCACATAGTCGATTTGCGCGATACCAGGATCAACGATGCTGGCCAATGTGCCCGACACGGTCACATAGGAAGAGGATGCGCCCAACGCGGTATTGATCAGCAAAAAGGCCGGTATCTGGAGCAAGCCGATCAGCACGCCGGCAACGTAGGGCGACCATGATTTGTCTGAGAGTTTCATTTGTTTCTCCTTTTCATGCGCAACGTGCATTGACTCCAATAGAGGACGCGAAGATCTGGTTCTGCTGACCGCTTGTTACGATGTCGGCATCTTGGCTGGCGAACGCGGATCAACATTGGCTTTCAGTCCGCCGCTGAAACTGCTGACGGTAAAACCATGCTGCGCCAATACCCGCGCGGCAAAATAACTCATCTTGCCAAAGGCGCACAGGGTGACTACCGGGCGGTTGCGATCCAGCTTGTCCAGATTGGCGCGCAGGGTCGGGAACGGAATGTTGATGACCTTGCACGGCGCCGGGAATGCTTCGGACAGCGGTTTGGGACGCACATCGACGATTTGCACATTGGGGTCGTCCGGTAGCACGGTGGTGTGGCTCACCAGGGCATCACGGCGATTGCACGCGGCGAATCCGGCCAGATTGATCGCATCCTTTGCAGAGCCGAATGGTGGAGCGTAGGCGAGCTCCAGGTGACACAGGTCTTCAACCGTCATGCCGGCCGCAATAGCCGTCGCCAGAATGTCCAGACGCTTGTCGATGCCCTCGAAGCCGCTGACCTGGGCACCGAGCAGACGACCATTTTCTGGTTCCCAGAGGATTTTCAGTGTCAGTGGTTTGGCCCCCGGATAATAGGTGGCGTGCTGGTGATCGTTGATCGTTATGGTTTCATATGGTCGCTTGGCAGCATTCAGGCGTTTTTCGCTCCAGCCGGTGATTCCGGCAGCGACATCGAAAGTGCGCACGATGGCGGTACCCAGCGAACCGGGATAGGGACGAGCCTTGTCCGGCATGAAAATATGGTCGGCGGCCACACGTCCCTGCCGGTTGGCCGGTCCCCCCATGGGCACCACCGTCTTGTCGCCCATGACGCGGTCAGTCGTCTCGACCGCATCGCCGGCGGCATAGATATCCGGATCGGATGTGCGCTGGAATTCATCGACCACGATGTGCCCGCGCGGACCCAGGTTCAAACCGGCGGCGCGAGCCAGTTCGGAATCGGGTTTTACACCAATCGATAACACGACCAAGTCGGCGTCCAACGCTTTGCCTGAAGTCAGATGGCAGCGAATGAAGTCGACGCAAGGCTCAAAGCGGGCAACACCGTCACCCAGCGTGATCGCGATGTCGTGACGGCGTAGCTCACTTTCCAGCAATGCGGTCATCGGCGCATCCAGTGGCGGCATAATCTGTTTCTGCAACTCCACCAGTTGTACGGAAAGGCCCTTGCGTTGCAGTTGTTCGGCCATTTCCAGGCCGATGAAGCCGGCACCGATCACCACGGCGCGCATGCCGGTATCGGTTGCCGCGACAATGCGATCCATGTCTTCCAGAT
>CAIVZW010000469.1 GCA_903910495.1 uncultured beta proteobacterium | reverse complement strand
ATCCTGGCGCTGCCGGCCCTGGGCACCATCCTGATCGTCGTCTTCGGCGTCGTCGCCGGGGTGGTCACGGCGACCGAGTCCGCGGCCCTCGCCGTCCTCTATGCACTCATCATCGGCGCCTTCCTGTACAAGATGCTGCCCCCGAAGAAGATCTACAGCGTTTTTGTCAACACCCTGAAGGTGCTGGCCATGGTCATCGCGCTCGTCGGGGCTTCTTCGGCTTTCAGCTGGATCATCGGCTACCTGCACATCCCCGCCGCATTCACCAGCTTCGTCCTGAGCGTGACCGAAAACAAGATCCTGATCCTGCTGTTCGTCAATATCCTGCTCTTGCTCCTCGGCTGCATCATGGACATGGCCTCGCTGATCCTGATCACGACGCCGATCATTCTGCCCATGGTCCTGTCGGTTGGCGTCGATCCCGTGCATTACGGCGTCCTGATGATCCTCAATCTCGGCATCGGCCTGATCACCCCGCCCGTGGGCACGACGCTGTTCATCGGCAGCGCCATTTCCGGCATGCGGATCGAAGATCTGTCGAGAGCGATGATTCCTTTCTACGGGGTCATGGCCCTCGTGCTCGGGATCATTACCTATGTGCCGGACATCGTCCTGTACCTGCCGAATCTCATGATGCCGCTGAATCAATAGTGTATCGCGCAACTCCAACTCGACAAACCGGGGAAGGATGAAAATGGAGCCATCGACGGCAAAGAAACTCCCCCGCCTGGCCGCGCCCAAAGGGGCCTGCGACACCCATATGCATTTTTACAATGCCGCATTCCCGACAGCGCCGACGGCGCTGATGACGCCGCCCGATGCCGTGGTCGACGACTACCGGGCGCTGCAGAAGCGGCTGGGTCTGGAGCGGGTGGTGGTCGTCCAGCCGAGCACCTACGGCCTCGATAATTCCTGCCAGCTGGCCGCGATGCAGGTCTTCGGCGAAAATGCCCGCGGCGTCATGGCGGTCGATACCTCAACCCCGGATGCCGAGCTGCAGCGCCTGACCCGGCTGGGAGCACGAGGGGCGCGCTTTCACATGCTGCCCGGAGGCGCCGTGCCCTGGGAGATGATCGAAGAGGTGGCCGCTCGGGTGCACAATTTCGGCTGGCACATTCAGCTGCAGATGAACGGCAGGGACTTCCCCCTGCGCGAGGCGGTACTCAAGCGCCTGCCGTGCGCGCTGGTGGTCGATCATTTAGGGCGCTTCATGGATCCGGTAGCCACCGATGATCCGGCATTCAAGGCGCTGCTGCGGCTTGTGGAAAGCGGTCGCTGCTGGGTCAAGCTGTCGGGGCCCTATGAATCTTCAGTATCGGGAGCCCCGGCTTGGGCGGATGTCGCTCCCGGGGCGCGGGCACTGGCCAGGGCCGCACCCGAACGCATGCTGTGGGCCAGCAACTGGCCTCATCCGGGGCGCAAGAATCCGCCGGATGAAGCGGATTTGCTTGACGTGCTTCTCGACTGGGTGGATGACGAAACGGTGCGTAACAAGATTCTGGCGGACAACCCCGCTGAGCTCTATGGATTCTGAGCGGGCAACAGAACTCAGTTGGGCAGGTAAAAACCCGCTCATGGTTCGACAGGCTCACCACGAACGGGGTTTTTGAACTATCGCCCGGAAAAGTCTCCTTTATGAAGCCTAACTTTCCAGAAAAGCCTTGAGCATCTTTCCGTCCTTGTTGTTTTCCAGGTCGCGGAAAGCCTTCACACCCTCGGATAAGGGATAAACGTTCGTCATCAGCGGGGAAATATCGATCTTCTTCTCCTCAAGCAATTTCAGGCTGGCCTGGAATCCGGGGAAATCGTAGATGTAGTTGCCCTTGATCGTCAGTTCGGTGGTCACGATCTTCTGCATATTCACTTCGACTCTATTCTGAGCAAGTCCAACCCAGAGCGCTGTTCCGCCGATGCGCAGGCAGTCGAGCGAATTGGCTGCCGTCGCGGCGATGCCGACGGCCTCGATGGCAAAATCGCACATTTTACCGCCGGTGATCTTTTTCACTGATTCCAGAAAATCGACCTCGCGCGAATTGATCGTGTGGTCGGCCTGCATCGTTCTGGCCGTCTGCAGACGGAAATCCGTTGCGTCAGAAACGATGATGTTCCGGGCGCCGCGCAGCTTGAGCAGCGCGACGACGAGCAGGCCGATCGTTCCCGCCCCGATCACCATGCAGAATTCGGCGTCGCTGATTTCCTGGTCCGAGATCTTGTACACCGAACGGTAGGCGACGGCCAGCGGTTCGGTCATCGCCGCCGCGTTGAACGAAAGCGTCGAAGCGAAGGGGATCAGATACTTCTCATCGACGGCAATGTATTCGCTCATGCTGCCGTTGACGCTCATGACGCCCAGCATGAAGCCTGCGCAGGGGCACACATTGGCCATGCCCTTTTTGCAGAAGTCGCAGACGCCGCAGAAGGGCTTGGGGAAGACCACGACTCGTT